>NZ_DAWEMK010000010.1:30547-37590 GCF_052362415.1 Paratractidigestivibacter sp.
AAAAGGCGGTGTTGGAAAATCAACGACCGTAATTAATCTGTCGGCAAGCCTTTCTGAGCTGAAGAAAAAGGTCCTAATTATCGATTTCGACCCTCAGGGTAACTCCACGTCAGGTTTTGGAATCGAAAAAGAGGATCTTGAGCACGATATCTACGATTCCGTGCTTCACGATTTCCCAATGGAAGACATAATTCAAGATACTGAGTGTAATAGCGTCTTTGTTGCGCCTGCAACTATCCAGTTAGCAGGCGCAGAAATCGAGCTTGTCTCTAAAATGGCTCGTGAGGGATGCTTGAAGAAAGCGCTTGCTCCAGTCAAAGATGAATTTGATTATGTGATCATCGATTGTCCTCCTTCATTGGGCCTTCTAACTATTAATGCTCTATGTGCAGCCGATTCTCTTTTGATTCCGATTCAGTGTGAGTACTACGCACTTGAGGGAGTTACAAAGCTGCTTGAATCCATGAGGATGGTCCAGAAGAACATTAATCCTGAACTGGAGATCTTTGGTGTTGTCCTGACAATGTTCGATACCCGTACTTCCCTCTCGAAGCAAGTTGAGGATGAGGTGCGTAAGTATTTTGGCAATAAGGTATTCAAGACTGTGATACCTCGTAATGTGAAGATTGCAGAAGCTCCTTCGTACGGTAAACCGATTAGTCTTTATGCGAGAGTCAGTAAGGGTGCCCTTGCATATGGACATCTTGCAAAAGAGGTGACAAGGCGTGGCTAAGAAGGCATTAGGGAAAGGTCTTGGCTCCTTGATGGGGACTGCCGAGGCGGAGACTGCCGCGCTTGAGCCGGATTCCACTCTCCCCATTTCAAAGATAATTCCTAACAAGGATCAGCCTCGTAAGCTGTTCAAGGAAGCTGAACTCACTGAGCTATCCGATTCAATCAAGCAGAACGGAATACTTCAGCCGCTCCTCGTTAGGAAGAAGGGCACTAAGTACGAGATAGTAGCTGGAGAGCGAAGGTATCAGGCGGCGAAGCTTGCGGGCCTTGAAGAGGTGCCGGTGATCATCAAGGAGATCTCTGATGCAGAGGTCTTCAAGCTTGCACTGATCGAGAACCTCCAGCGGTCTGACCTCAGCCCGCTCGAAGAGGCCCGTGGCTATAAGCAGCTCATCAAGGAGCGCTCTCTCACCCAAGACGAAGTCGCCAAACTTGTCTCGAAATCTCGCTCCGCTGTGACGAACACGTTGAGGCTCCTTGACCTTCCTGAAGAGGTTCAACAATTCGTTGAGGATGGGCTGATCACTGCTGGTCATGCTAGGGCCATACTCGCCGTTCCTTCTCCTGAGGGAAGGATCAAACTTGCCCAGAAAGTTGTTGATGAGAAACTGTCGGTCCGTCAGACAGAAAATCTCGCCCCGCTCTTTTCTGTCAATGATGAGCCGAAGACAAGAAAGCGCGAGCCTCTTCCACAGTCTTTCAAGCGTGCCGCGAGGACATTGCGTCTTGCTTTGGATACGAACGTTAAGGTAAAGAACGTCCGAGGCAAGAACAAGCTTGAGATTGAGTTTTCTGACGAGGACCAACTCGCGCACTTGGTAAATCTGCTGTCAGGCATGGATGGCGATGAGCAATGAAAGTGAAGACGTTCGTAATTACTTCACTCATTGTTGCTGGTGCTGGATATTACTTTTACGATCGTCTTCTCTCGGATGACGCAAAAGCAGAAATCAATAATCTCGCGCACTCGATAAATGAAGGTTATGCAAGGGTATCTGAGGTCATTGATTCAATGACGGGGCAGGTCGTGGAAGACCCTTCGGTTCTTCCTAATGTGCAAGTTACCAAAGCGCAATGGGAAAGACTTGGATACTAGAACATATGTTTTAAATTAGCCAAAAACAAACGACCCGGACAATCAGTTCCGGGTCGTTTGTTTTGAAATTGATGTAATCTGCAGAAATTACTCGGATTCAATGCGCTGCTTGAGCTGGCCACAAGCGGCGTCGATATCGGAACCACGGGAATTCCTGATAGTGGCCTCCACACCGACATGGGCGAGCGCGTTCACGAAGTCCTCGGCGCGTTTCTCGGTGGAAGGCTTGAGCTTGGAGCCGGGGACATCGTTCAACTGGATGATGTTCACGTGCGCGAGCGTGTCCTTGCAGAAGTCGCAGAGGGCGGCCATCTCGTCACGCGTGTCGTTGACGCCTCCGATGAGGGCATACTCGTAGGTCGGGCGCCGGCCGGTGCGGTCGACGTACTCTCCCATTACGGTGTAGAGGTTGAGCAGGGAGTACTTCTTCACGCCGGGCATGAGGAGGTTGCGGGTCTTCTGCACGGCGGAGTGAAGTGAGACAGCGAGCGTGAACTGCTCTGGCTCGCGCGAGAACTTTCGGATCATCGGGATGACGCCACAGGTGGATACGGTGAGGTGACGCGCACCGATGCCCGCGCCCTCGGGGTCGTTCAGCTTTCGCAGCGCGGCGAGCGTGTTGTCGTAGTTCATGAAGGGCTCGCCCTGGCCCATGAAGACGACGCTCGTGACACGGGTGTTGAAGTCGTCCCGGACGTGCATGACCTGGTCATAAATCTCGGAAGCGGTGAGCGAGCGCGTGAAGCCCGCGCCGCCGGTGGCGCAGAACGCGCAGCCCATGGCACAGCCGGCCTGCGTGCTCACGCAGACGGCGAGCTTCTTTCCAGAGGGCATGCCGACGCACTCGACCGTGACGCCGTCGGGGAGGCGGAGCAGGTACTTCCTGCTGCCGTCGTCGGAGACTTGGCGGGCAACCTCCTCGACCCCGCCGAGCGCGAGGGACTCAGAGAGCTGTGCACGCAGGGATTTGGGCAGGTTGGTCATATCGTCGAAGGATTTGGCGTTCTTCGTCCAGATCCAGTCCTCAACCTGCTTCACGCGGAAAGCGGGCTGCCCCAGGGACTCCATGAGTGCCATGAGCTCGCCTTTGGTCATGGACTTGAGGTCGCGGACCTGGTTGCTGTTCTTATCGTTGCTGCTAAGCGCCATATATACTCCTGTCTTTAGAGTTTTGTCCTGCGGTGGAGTATCCTCTCAACAGGAAATAAGCCACAATGCCAGTCGAGTCTAGCAGCTGGGGCGGCGCGCACGGCTAAGGAGCAGCATGAACACAGAAGAACTCAAGAGCCTCAAGGTCGTAGTGCTCTGCGGAGGGTGGTCGGACGAGCGCGAGGTGAGCATCACCTCGGGCACCGAGTGCAAGAAGGCACTCGAGGGATACGGCTTCCAGAAGGTCGATCTGCTCGACATCGCCGAGCCCGCGTTCGCCGAAAAACTGGCCCGCGGGGGCTATGACGTTGCGTTCCCCGCTCTCCACGGCCGCTACGGCGAGGACGGCTGCATCCAGGGGATGCTCGAGGTCATGCACATCCCCTACGCGTTCTCAGGAGTCTACGCCTCCGCCGTGGCGACCCAGAAAGAGGCCGCCAAGGTCCTCTTCGAGAAGGCCGGCCTGCGCGTTCCGCGCGGCGTCGACCTCGCGCCCGCGACGAAGCTCACCCAGGAACAGAAGGACGCGCTGGTAGACGAGCTCGGGCTGCCCCTCTTTGTGAAGCCCTCCGGCAACGGCAGCAGCTTCGGCATCACGCGTGTGACCGAGAAGTCCCAGCTTCAGGGCGCCGTCGACCTCGCCGGCGCCACGGGTGAGCGCGTGCTCGTGGAGGAGTGCGTCGAGGGCACCGAGATCACGGTGCCTGTTATCGGCAACGACGACCCCCATGCCCTGCCCATCGTAGAGGTGGTCACAGGCGCCGAGTTCTACGACGCGAAGGTCAAGTACGAGCCTGCCGAGCTCCACCACGTCATCCCCGCCCGCCTGGCCCCGGCGGTCTATGCGAAGGCCCAGAGCGCGGCGGAGAAGGCCCACAAGGCCCTCGGCTGCGCCGGCTGCTCCCGCAGCGACTTCATCGTGACGGCGATGGGCGAGCCAGTGATCCTCGAGACCAACACCATCCCCGGAATGACGCCCGCGAGCCTGCTTCCCGACTCCGCGCGCCACGGCGGCATCGAGTTCGGGGAGCTGTGCGCCAAGTTCGTCGAGCTCGCGGTGCAGAAGAGCACTTCTTTGCAGGCGGACGGGGAATAAAGCGACGGCCGGCTCGCGGCGCGGGCGGCGAACAAGATAAGGAAGACCATGTCCCAGGACAAAAACCACGTGGCCGCGCAGCCGAGCCTCGATGACCTCATTCTGCCGGGAACCCCCGAGCAGGTGGCGGACGCGTACCGGACCCTGGCCGAGCGGGCGAAGACCGCGCAGTTCGGGCTTTTGGAGGACGACGTCGTGGTGCTCGACACCGAGACCACGGGCCTCTCGTTCAAGGACTGTGAGCTCATCGAGATAAGCGCCGCCCGCCTGCGCGGGCGCGAGGTGGTCGAGCGGTTCGAGACCTTCGTGGACCCGGGCCGACCCATCCCGCCCGAGATCCAGAAGCTCACGGGCATCTCGCAGATCGACGTCGCCGGCGCGCCGAGCCCGCGCGATGCGGTCGCCGCGCTCGCCGAGTTCGTTGGCGGACAGCCCGTGCTCGCGCACAACGCGACCTTCGACCGCACCTTCGTAGAGGCGGTGCCGGGCGGCGCAGGAGTGTCCGACATCTGGATCGACACCCTCGCGCTCTCGCGCATCGCGCTTCCGCGCCTGAGGTCTCACCGTCTGGCGGACATGGCCTCGGCGTTCGGCTGCGCGGCGGTCACGCACAACTCGACCGACGACGTCGACGCCCTGTGCGGCATGTGGCGGATCATCCTCTGCGCGCTCACAGACCTGCCGGCAGGCCTTCTGGGCTTCCTCGCGGGCATGCACAAGGAGGTCGACTGGGCGTTCAGACCCGTGCTGTCGGGCCTTGCGCTCGCGGACGAGGGCGTGCGCTTCTCGCTGCCCGCCGTCAGAGCGCGGCTCGTGGCGTCGCAGGAGGGCCATGTGCGCCAGGACGCCCAGGAACTCGACGGTCCCTGTGTGGCCCCGAGCTGCGAGGAGGTCACGCGCGAGCTCGGGGAAAGCGGCGTGGCGGGGCGCATGTACGAGCGCCTGGAGCGCCGCCCCGAGCAGGAGGAGATGGCGCGTGAGGTCGCCCGTGCCCTGGCGACGTCGACCCATCGCTCCATAGAGGCGGGCACAGGCGTCGGCAAGTCATTGGCGTACCTCCTGCCCATGGCGCTGTTCGCCCAGCGCAACAACGTGACGGTGGGCGTCGCCACAAAGACGAACGCGCTCACCGACCAGCTCGTCAGCCATGAGTTGCCCGCGCTCGCGGCGGCGCTTTCCGGCGGCCTCGAGTTCCACAGCCTGAAGGGCTACGACCACTACCCCTGCCTGCACCGGATGGACCGCGCGGCCCGCGAGGACCTGCCCATCGCCGCGGGAAAGAGGGACGGGCGCTCGGACAACGCGGTGGGCTCCGATATGCTGACCGCGCTCGCGGTGTGCTACGCGTATGCCTGTCAGTCGCCCGACGGCGACCTGGACGCGCTCGGCATCCGTTGGCGCTACGTGCCGCGCTCGATGCTCACCACGACCTCGAGCGAGTGCCTTCGTGCACGATGCCCCTACTACCCGAATCTGTGCCTGCTGCACGGCGCCCGTCGCCGCGCCGCGTGCGGCGACGTCGTGGTCACGAACCACTCGCTGCTCCTGCGCGACGTCGAGGCGGACGGCAACATCCTGCCGCCCATTCGCCACTGGGTCGTGGACGAGGCCCACGCCTTCGAGTCCGAGGCGCGCCGCCAATGGGCGGTCGAGGTCTCCGGCGAGGAGGCGCGCATCGCGTTCGAGCTTTTGGGCGGGACAAAGATGGGCGTCCTGCGCACGCTGCTCGCGCAGGCGTCGCGACTCGAGAACTCGACGCTCGTGTGCGGGCTCCTGACCAAGGCCGCGGCGACGGTGGCGCGGGCTCAGGTGGCGAGCGCGGACCTCTTTGAGGCGGTGCACGGGCTCGCTGGCCTTGCCCGCGGCGGCGAGAGCGGCTATGACGTGTCGACTCTGTGGGTGGACGACGCCGTGCGCGGCGGCGACGCCTGGGGCGAGGTCGCCGCGGCCGGCGAGCGCGCGGCCGATGTGCTGGCGGAGGCGATCAAGCAGCTCAAGGAGGCCGGCGCCGCCCTGCGCGAGTCGGACGCCCGACTCGCGACGGACCTGGGCGAGTCCACGAGGTTCCTCGCCGAGCTTCTTGCCGGCGTGAAGCTGATCTGTGTCGAGCCCGACCCGTCCTACGTGTACTCGGCGCAGGTGTGCCGCTCGCGCAAGCGCATGAACATGGAGAAGCTCTGCGCCGAGAAGCTCGATGTGGGCGCCGACCTCGCCGAGCACTGGCTGCCCGAGATGGACACCGTCGTCTTCACCTCCGCGACCATCGCCGTAGGAGACAGCTTCGAGCACTTCGACGCCGGCGTGGGCCTCGACCGGCCCGGCGCGGGCGAGCACTCTGACCTGCGGCTCGACTCGAGCTTCGACTTCGATCGCAACATGAGCGTGATCGTGGCCAAGGACATGCCGGCGCCGAACGAGCGCGGCTACATCGACGCGCTCGTCGAGCTTCTGTACGACGTGCACACGTCGATGGGCGGCGGCGTCCTCACGCTCTTCACAAACCGGCGCGACATGGAGCGCGTCCATGCCGAGCTGGCGCCGCGCCTGGCTCGGGAGGGGCTCGACCTCGAGCAGCAGGGCCGCGGCGCGTCCGCCCGCAGGCTGCGCGACCGCTTCATCGCCGAGAAGGACCTCTCGCTGCTCGCGCTCAAGTCGTTCTGGGAGGGATTCGACGCCGCGGGCGAGACGCTGCGCTGCGTCGTGATCCCCAAGCTGCCCTTCTCGAGCCCCAACGACCCGCTCGTCCGCGAGCGCGAGGCCCGCGACCAGCGCGCCTGGTGGAAGCATTCGCTGCCGGAGGCCGTGATCTCGGTCAAGCAGGCGGCGGGCCGCCTGATCCGCACCTCGACCGACACCGGCGTGCTCGTCCACGCGGACTCGCGCCGGGTGACCAAGCGCGACGGGCGGCAGTTAATCCAGTCTTTGCCCAGCAAGAACGTGCAGTCGATCGAGCGCGCCGGCGTGGGC
>NZ_DAWEMK010000011.1:0-9390 GCF_052362415.1 Paratractidigestivibacter sp.
CCGCGGCGGCTACGGCCACGTCGAGCTCGGCCCCATGATGGCCTGCATCATGATGATCATCATCATCCCGATCGTCATCGTCTACCTGGTGTGCCAGAAGTACATCATCGACGGCGTCGTCTCCGGCGCGGTCAAGGGCTAGGCAGCGCGCCGCACCCGCATCGATTCCACGCGCCGGGCGGTCCGCCCGCCCGGCGCCCCAACTAGAAGGGCAGCACCATGGCAGAGATCGTCCTCTCTCACGTAAAGAAGGTCTATCCCAACGAATCCGAGAAAAAGGGCTTCTTTGGAAAAAAAGAAGTCCAAGGAAAAGAAGCACAACCTCCAGGTCACCGACGAGGGCGTGCTCGCCGTCCAGGACTTCAACCTGACCGTGCACGAACACGAGTTCGTCGTCTTCGTCGGCCCGTCCGGCTGCGGCAAGTCCACCACGCTGCGCATGATCGCCGGCCTCGAGGAGATCACCGACGGCGAGCTGCTCATCGACGGCAAGCGCATGAACGACGTCGCCCCGAAGGACCGCGACATCGCGATGGTCTTCCAGAGCTATGCGCTGTACCCGAACATGACCGTCTACCAGAACATGGCCTTCACCCTCGAGCTCAAGAAGGTCCCCAAGGACGTCATCGACAAGAAGGTCCACGCCGCCGCCGAGACGCTCGGCATCACCCAGTACCTCGACCGCAAGCCGAAGGCGCTCTCCGGCGGCCAGCGCCAGCGCGTCGCCAAGAACGTCAAGGACGCCAAGCTCGACGTCACCATGGGCGTGCGCCCCGAGCAGATCAAGATCTGCAAGCCTTCCGACGCCGGCGCCGTCACCGGCCAGATCGAGGTCACCGAGCTCATGGGCTCCACGGTCCACGTCCACGTGACTACGCCCGACGGCAACTTCGTGCTGGTCATCCCCGCCAACGATCTCGAGGGAGAGGGCGGTACCCTCGCCGCCGGCGACTCGATCTCGTTCAAGCTCGATGCCGAGACGATCCACGTCTTCGACAAGCAGACCGGCATCACCCTGAGCTAGCCCTTCTCGGTTTTCTCCTTTCCTTTTCTTCCCCCTCCCCGGCGGCGACGGCACCCTCCTCCTTCCCCGACCGAAGCCGCGCAGAGACCCCAGCCCTCATCCACGAGGGCCGGGGTCTCTGTGTGCGGGGGGGGTGACGCGATAGTGTACATAAAACAATGTACTCTCGGCAAAATGCCTGTTGGCAAGAAACCCCGCATTGTTTTATGTACACTGTTGGGCCCGCGCGCTTCTTCACGGCGGCGCAAAGAAGTGCCCCGGGTCGCGCGGGGAACGCGGCCCGGGGCTTCGGGGGGAGTGCTCCTAGCGGGCGCGAGGCCCGCGGGGAACCTACTTGAGGTGCCAGATCTCGTCGTTGTACTGAGCGATGGTCCGGTCAGAGGAGAACGCGCCGGCGTGCGCGATGTTCACGAGTGCCTTGCGCATCCAGGATGCGCGGTCCTCGTAATCGGCGAGGACCTGCTCCTTCTTTTGGATGTACTCGTCGATGTCCAGCAGCGCCATGAACCAGTCCTTGTTGGCCATGTCGTCGTGGAGGCGCTGCAGGCGCTCGGCGTTGCCGGTGGCCATGAACGCGGGGTTGGTGATGAAGTCCACGAGCAGTTTCGTGCCGGGGCGGAGGTAGAGCGCGTGCGCGTCGTAGGAGCCGTCCGCGTAGAGCTTCTCGACCTGCTGCGAAGAAGCGCCGAAGGTGTAGATGTTCTCGTCGCCCACGAGCTCGGCGATCTCGACGTTCGCGCCGTCGAGGGTGCACAGCGTCACAGCGCCGTTGAGCATGAACTTCATGTTCGAGGTGCCGCTGGCCTCCTTGGAGGCGAGACTGATCTGCTCGGAGACGTCGGCGGCGGGGATCACGTGCTCTGCCGCGGTCACGTTGTAGTTCTCGATCATAACGACCTGCAGGTAGGGGGCCACGTCAGGGTCGGCCGCGATCCACTTGGAGAGCGTGAGCACGAGGTGGATGATGTCCTACGCGATCACGTAGGCGGGGGCCGCCTTGCCGCCGAAGATGATGGTCAGCGGATGGGTGGGCTTATTTCCGTCCTCGTCGTCGACGAACCTCATGAGCCCGGTGAGGTCGCCCGTGCGGCGCCATTCGGTGCCGATCAGGTCGTCCACCAGCTTGACGAGCTTGGGGTTCGCGCCCATGAGCCAGCGGCGAAACGTGATGCCGTTGGTCTTGTTCGAGAATTTCTGCGGGTAGATGTCATAGAAGGGGCGCAGCTCGGTCTGCTCGAGGATCTGGGTGTGGAGCGCGGCGACGCCGTTGATGCTGTAGCCGAAGTGGATGTCGATGTGGGCCATGTGCACCACGTCGTCCCCGTCGATGATAGCCACGCGCGGGTCGTCGTGCTCGGACTTTGCGATAGCGTCGAGCTTGACGATGACCTCGGCCATCCGGGGCGCGACCTTCTGGAGGTTCGCGAGGGGCCACTTCTCGAGCGCCTCGGCGAGGATGGTGTGGTTGGTGTAGGCGATCATGTGGCGCATGATGTCGACGGCCTCGTCGAAGCCGATGCCGTGCTCGGAGGCGAGCAGACGGATGAGCTCGGGCACGACCATCGTGGGGTGCGTGTCGTTGATCTGGACGACGGCGTAGTCGGCGAGGTCGTGCAGGTCGCTTCCGCGCTCGAGCGCCTCGTCGATGATCAGCTGCGCGGCGTTGCTCACCATGAAGTACTGCTGGTAGATGCGCAGCAGGCGGCCGTCGGCGTCGGAGTCGTCGGGGTAGAGGAACAGCGTGAGGTTCTTTGCGAGCGCGGTCTTGTCGAAGTCGATTGAGCCGGCGGGCACGAGGCCGTCGTCGACCCCGACGAGGTCGAACAGGCGCAGGCGGTTCTTCGCGGGCTGGCCGTAGCCGGGCACGTCGATGTCGTAGAGGCGAGAAGTCACGCTGAAGTCGCCGAACTCGACGGTGTAGCTGCGGCTCTCGGGCACGAGCCAGCCCTGCTCGGCGAGCCACTCGTCGGGCAGCGCCGCCTGCTGGTTGTCAACGAAGCGCTGGTGGAACAGACCGTAGTGGTAGTTCAGGCCCACGCCGTCGCCGGGCAGGCCGAGCGTGGCGATAGAGTCGAGGAAGCACGCGGCCAGGCGCCCGAGGCCGCCGTTGCCGAGGGAGGGCTCGACCTCGAGCTCCTCGATCGCGCCGAGGTCGTGGCCGGCGTCGGCGAGCTGCTCGCGCACGTCGTCAAAGAGCCCCAGGTCGATGAGGCTGTTCGAGAGGAGCTTGCCGATGAGGAACTCCGCCGAGATGTAGTACAGCTTGCGCTCACCCTCGTTCAAGGGCATCGCGGCGCAGCGCTCGCGGACCTCGTCGAGGAGAAGCCCATAGATCTCCTGGTCGGTGGCCTCGGCGAGGGGCTTGCTGAGCTTGCTGGTGCTGAGGGCGTTCAGGTCGATGTTTGCCATGCGGTCTCCTTTGGTTGGGGGGTGAGCGCGGGGTCGGGTGCGGGCGCGCGGCCCGGTTTTCCGTCGCGCGGACCGGCGCCCCGCGCCGAGCAGCTAGTCGGGCAGGACCACGTCGCCCTTGCCGGGGACGCGGAAGTACGTCTCTGTCCAGGAGGTGAGCTTGCGCTCGACCGCGCGCGTGAGGTCGCCCTCGCGCATGCGCCAGGCCCAGTTGCCGCCCACGGTCGCGGGGGTGTTCGTGCGCGCCTCGTTGCCGAGGCCGAGGAGGTCCTGCATGGTGTAGATGCAGGTGTCGCTCACCGATGCGGCGATGGCGCGGTTGAGGGCGTCGGCGATCGTCTCGCCCGCGGCGGGGCGCAGGTACTCGAGCGCCTGCTCGCGCACGCGCGGCGTCGCGGTGTCCTCGAACCACCCGTGGGCGGTCTCGTTGTCGTGGGTGCCCACGTAGGCGATGGTATTGCGCGTGTAGTTGTGCGGCAGGTAATAGGAATTGCCGCCGCCGTCGAATGCGAACTGGAGGATCTTCATGCCCGGGAAGCCGGTGCCGTCGCGCATGGCGATGACGCCGGGCGTGAGGAAGCCGAGGTCCTCGGCGATGAGGGGCAGCTCGCCCAGGTCGCGCTTGAGTTCGTCGAAAAACGCCATGCCGGGCCCCTGGGTCCACGAGCCGTAGCTGGAGTCGGGGGAGCCGAACGGCACCTCCCAGTAGGCCTCGAACCCGCGGAAGTGGTCGAGGCGCACGAGGTCGTACATGGTGAGCGCGGCGCGCATGCGACCCTTCCACCAGCTGTAGCCATCCGCCGCCATCGCGCCCCAGTCGTAGATCGGGTTGCCCCAGTACTGGCCGGTGGCCGAGAAATTGTCCGGCGGGGTGCCGGCGACGCTCGCGGGGGAGCCGTCGGGCGCGGTCTTGAAGAGCTCGGGCTCCGACCACATCTCGACGGAGTCGCGCGAGACGTAGATGGGCATGTCGCCGATGATGAGGACTCCGCGGGCGTTCGCGTACTCCTTGAGCGCGGACCACTGCCTCGCAAAGAGGTACTGCGTCATCCGGTGGTAGCCGATGCGCTCCGGGTGGGCGGAGGCGATGGCCTTGGTCGCGGCGCCGGGACGGCGCGCCTCGGGCGCCCACTCCCAGTAGGGGCGCAGGCCGAACTCCTCCTTCGCGGCCATGAACTCGCAGTAGGGGTCGAGCCAGTCGGCGTTGGCAGAGAGGAACTTGTCGTAATCGTCGGGCGGGGCGGCGGCGAAGCGGCGGGCTGCGGTGTCGAGGATCGCGCGGCGCGCGCCGAAGATGCGGCCGTAGTCCACGCGCGCGGGGTCGCCGCCGAAGTCGGCGCGGTCGAGCTCCGCGCTGGTCAGGAGGCCGTCTGAGACCAGAGAGGCGAGGTCGATGAGGTTCGGGTTGCCCGCGCGGGCCGAGAACGACTGGTACGGGGAGTCACCGTAGCTCGTGGTCGTGAGCGGGAGGATTTGCCAGTAATGTTGTTTGCACGTGTGCAAGAAATCGACAAATCGATACGCCGCCTGGCCAAATCCGCCAATCCCACCCGGACCTGGCAAAGCCGAGACGGGCATCAGAACGCCGCTGGTACGCTCCATTATCCCTGCCTTTCTGACTATGCTTTTCGAAGAAAGCCGATTGCGCCTGATCTTGCGATACCACGCATCATACCGCAACATGTTCGAACAAGTTCGGAAGGCACAAGAAGCCCGTGAACGGTAGAGTTATGACCATGGATAGCAGGGAAGACATACGAGACAGGCTCCTGGCGGACCTCGCGCGCCGCGGCATGTTGGCGGGCGAGGACGGCAGCCTGTGCGCCCCTCTTACCCGCTGGGGACAGCCCGCCTGGCGCGACGTCCCTGCGGCCGGGGACGCCGGTGCCCCGCAGTCCCTCATGGACGCGACTGCGCGACAGCGTCGCTTGGTCGAGGTCGCGTGCGCGGAGCCCGCTTGCGGGGACAACGCCTGCGCTGCGTGGGCCGAGGACGCTTTCGATGCCCTTGGCCTGGGGTTCGTTGGCGGGCATGCGACGGAGCTCTACGAGCGCTACTGCTCGCTCACGGATCTCGCCGACCTCAAGGTGGGCATGGCCGTGGCGGTGGGGGAGCACCCCTACTCGGCGGCAGGGCGCAGGTTCGGCCATGTCGGCCTTTACGTCGGGGACGGGCGCGTGATGGACTGTGTCGAGGGCCGGGTTCGGCGCGTCCCTCTTGACCTGTGGCTCTCCACGTACGGTGTGATGAGCGCCCCGCGCTGGGGCTGGCTCGGCGGGATCGACCTCAGCCTCGCGTGAGCGCGGGGCGACGCCGGGGTCTCTGCTCTCGTTCTATCTGTAGATAGTTCAATCATTTACTTACGTGAAAAGATGTAAGTAAAAGATTGAACTATCTACAAAACCCCAGGTCGCGCTCGGGCACTGCCTGGCTTTGCAAAGTTTACCTACATGAATACATGTAGGTAAACTATCAAACTATCTAAGAAGGGCAAGCCGTTCGCTGCCAACATCGGGGCGCCCTCGGCCCCGAGGCGTTTCCTGACGCCAACCCGTCCTCGATGTCGGCGCGCCCCATCCCCGAGACGTGCGCGTACCGGTCAGAGTGCGCTGCCTTCGCGGCGCCCTTCTTAGCCGCGCTCGAAGCGGACGGCGGCGTGCAGCATGTTGACCTCGGCGAGCTCGAGTTTTCCATCGATGTAGGGCTGGTACATCTTCTCGATGGAGCCGACGCCGAGCGAGCAGCCGCCGCAGAAGTCGCAGCTTCCCTCTCCGCAGAAATTGAGCCCCTGCCGCACGATGGCCTCGCGCTGCTCGGGCGTGGTGTCTTTGATGAGGACACTTCGGGACATGGCGCCTCCTCCGATGTAGATGCCCGTGCCCAGTATAGGAGCGCCTACGGGAAGAGGGGCCCATCGGCTCGCCCTCGCCGTCGGCAAGAAGCCCGCCCTTCTTGCCGTTGCCGACCGCGCCGTTGCCGTCCGCGCCGCAAACGCGCCGACCGACCGGCCCAAACCGTCAGAGACCGAAAACAGTGCGGTGCCGCGCGCACGCTGGCTAGACTTGTGCTTGTGCGTGAACGCGGTATACATCCGCCCGCGCCGCGGGCGGCCCAACGGATAGGAGATTTCCCATGGCCGAGGATGCCAAGCAGTACGCCCTGGACAAGCACAAGGAGTGGAAGGGCAAGATCGAGGTCATCAGTCGCGCGCCCATCGATACTCCTGAGGACCTCGCCGTCGCCTACACGCCGGGCGTCGCCGAGCCGTGCCTGAAGATCCACGACAACGTCGACGACTCCTACACCTACACCCGCCGCGGCAACCTCGTCGCCGTGGTCACCGACGGCTCCGCGGTCCTTGGCCTGGGAGACATCGGCCCCGAGGCCGGCATGCCCGTCATGGAGGGCAAGTGCGCCCTGTTCAAGACGTTCGCCGACGTCGACGCCTTCCCGCTGTGCATCCGCTCCAACGACGTGGACGAGATCGTGCGCACGGTCGAGCTCCTTGCCGGCAGCTTCGGCGGCGTGAACCTCGAGGACATCAGCGCCCCGCGCTGCTTCGAGATCGAGCGCAGGCTCAAGGAGTCCTGCGACATCCCCGTTTTCCACGACGATCAGCACGGTACCGCCGTCGTGACCTGCGCCGCCCTCATCAACGCGTGCCGCCTGACCGGCCGCGACCTCGCCGACGTGCGCGTGGTGTTCTCCGGCGCGGGCGCCGCGGGCATCTCCATCGCGCGCCTGATGAAGCGTATGGGCGTGAAGGACGTCATCATCTGCGACCGCAAGGGCGCCATCTACGAGGGTCGCGAGGGCCTGAATCCCGTGAAGGAAGAAGTCGCCACCTGGACCAACCGCGAGGGCGTCCATGGCACGCTCGCCGACGCGGTCAAGGGAGCGGACGTCTTTGTGGGCGTGAGCGCTCCCGGTGCGCTGACGCAGGACATGGTCCGTACCATGGCCGCCGACCCGATCGTCTTTGCCTGTGCGAACCCCGTGCCCGAGATCATGCCGGACGAGGCGCTGGCAGCCGGCGCCGCCGTGGCCGCCACGGGCCGCTCCGACTTCCCGAACCAGATCAACAACGTCCTGGCGTTCCCCGGCATCTTCCGCGGGGCGCTCGACGTGCGCGCGAGCGACATCAACGACGACATGATGGAGGCCGCCGCCTACGCCATCGCCGGCCTGGTCGACGACGATAAGCGCGCCGCCGACTACATCATCCCCGGCGCCTTCGACGAGCGCGTCGCGCCCGCCGTCGCCAAGGCGGTCGCCGAGGCCGCGCGCAAGTCCGGGGTGGCGCGCGCCTAAGCGAGGGCTCGCTTCCGTCACATCGCCCCACACACGAAGGGGTGCGCCGCCCATTGCGAGCGACGCGCCCCTTTTTGCAGTTTTAGGCTTCCTTTGCAATTTTAGACTCTTGCTCTACCTGGCCTTTTGCGGGATGTTCCAGAGGAAGGCGTCCTCATCTCAAGATATGATTTCCGCAGTTGGCGCTGAGGGCTGGCGCGGTCACTGTCACAATCCTCGGGAGATCGGAGGCTGACTATGAAGTTAACTGACGAGGCGATCGACAAGATCATGGCCGATGCCGACCTGGAGCTCGCCGAGCCGTATAACTCCCGTGGGAGTTACCGAAAGGGCGATTGGCTGCTCACGCGCTGCCGGCGCTGCGGGGTGGTGGCACATTATCGGCTCGCGTATATCCTGGAAAAGACCGAGCTCGGCGAGCCGGTGTGCCGCGCGTGCTTCTGGCCGGGCTGGTACGACGACTGCCACAAAACCCGCGCCGAGGTCATCCAGAAACACCTCGACGAGGGGTACGACCTCGACTTTCTTTTGGACTCCGGGTTCGCGCCGCGGCGCCATGCGCTCGAGTGGCCGCAGGCCGAGAAGCTCGCCGACGCGCACGGGTACCGCCTCATCGGCATGATTCACGGCACCCGTGAGGGAGACGACCTCATGGTCGTGCGCTGCCGCGCCTGCGGGCGTCAATCCGTTGAGCGCCCCGGCGACGTCGAGTTCGGCTGCACCTGCAAGGGGAAAGGCCTCGGCGACCGTAACCCGTACCCTGCGGACCGCGCACTACCTGCGAAAGCCCAATCCAACTCATAGGGGAGCTTAGAGAACTCCGATGATTTGGTTCTCGATAAGGAACTGATCGTGGTGAAGCGCGAGGAGCGCTGGGCTCGGATCGTTGTGGTGGTCGCTGGGCAAACGAAGCTCTCGTCCTTTGAGCGAAGTGTATTTCGAGTTAACGAGCTTCTTGGAAAGAACCACCGCGCCATTCTTTGGGTCCACCGATAGCAGAAAAGCATCAAACAGTAAATGAAGATCAGCGCGAAACAGCAACCCGTTGCTAACTATCTGAGATCGTTTTCCGCGGTATGGGTTGATATGGGCTGCCTGAAGAACTTGCGGGACATTTGTCTGGGTGATGGCGCAGGTCTGATCGTATGCATCAAGAATCAGCTGCCTAAACTTGCCTTGTTGCTCACGACGTACCTGCAGGGCAATGGCGGTCTTCCGCTCATCAGATGGGTCTTCGACGGAGGAGAGCAGGTCGCGATCGGAGTCCGGAAGCTCGTCGAATCCTCTGTATATGAAGCATCCCGCTTGCTCGGTCGCAGGAGTTATCGGTCCATGAAGAGTGAACATGCCCGTAAAACCGTTATATCGCTCGACATACGCAAGACCGAGAACGGTATAACCTCCTGAACGGTCCTTGAGAAAGACGCCAACGGGAATGCCGTCGTTCAGGCAGTTAATCAAAGAGTCGTTGTATCCTTGCTCGCCGGCGTTGCCGCGATGCTCGGAGTAATCGAGAATCCTGGTTTTGTCGGCAAGGCTGAGAAGCGGCTTGTCGTTGTATCCCTTGCCGGTATGAATGGAAAGGGCATAGCGTCGTCCTTCGCGGAACTGTACGCATCTCTTTCCGGGGATATAAATTCCGGAGT
>NZ_DAWEMK010000011.1:9400-13688 GCF_052362415.1 Paratractidigestivibacter sp.
GAGTCTCTGCTGAGTGGAATCTCAAGATTCGGCTTATCGGCCTTCATTCGATGTGGCAATGCGCTGATGTGACGGCCGGTATTCTCGATAAACCAATTGTAGGCGGGTCCGAATTCCTTTGGCGCGAGTTGCCTTGCACGGCTGATCGTGAGGTTGGTGACTTGAGAGTCGTATACAACTTCGATTGTCATGAAAAGCTCCATCCGCATCGTTGCGCTAAGGGGGAGTATATCTTTTCCGCTGGATTCAAAAGTAGGGACCGGTGCAACGCGTCGGCGGTCGGCGCTTCGCCCTTCCTCGAGGAGCCAAAGTTGGGGTGTGACAAGAATCGGCGCTGTGGCGGGGAGTGTGGTAAAAAAGGCCGCTGTGGCACGGGGATTCCTGCCACAGCGGCCTTTTTTGTTGCGCCTCGTGCCGCAGCGCCGATTTCTGCCACGCCTCGTGCCACGGCGGCGATTCTTGCCACGATGGCCGCCCTACGCTCGCGGCTCCGGCCCTATAGCCTACGCCCGCCGGTTGACGATGATGATGCCCGCACTCACGAGCACGAGGGACGCGACAGCGAGGGCGGGGGAGAGCACGCTGGTCTCACCGAGGAGCAGGGCCGAGAGGATCACGCCGAAGACCGGGTTGATGAAGCCGAAGACCGCCACGCGTGAGACGTCGTTCGCGGCGATGGTCGCCGACCACAGCGAGTACGCCGCCGCGCTGATGAAGCCCAGGTAGACGAGGAGCGCGATCGCCGCTGCGGGGTCCGCGCCCGCCGCGGGGGCAACGCGGCCGCCCATGGCGAGGCCCATGGCCAGCATGACTACCCCGCCGATGACGAACTGCCAGCCCGAGAGCAGCACCGGGTCGTGGTCGACCGAATAGCGCTTGCACAGGTTGCTCGAGGTCGCGGACGCGAAGGTCGAAAGGAAGACGAGGCCCTCTCCGTCGAGGCGGAAGCCCAGGCCGCCCGCGCCTCCGTCGAGGTTGACGAGCAGGACGCCCCCGAAGCCGAGCGCGCAGCCGATCGCCTTCGCTGCGGTCATTCGCTCGGTCCTGAACGCGTAGATGGCCAGCAGCACGATGATGAACGAGTTGCTCGCCTCGATGATTGAGCTCGTCACGCCCGAGCAGCGCGAAAGGCCGATGTAGAACAACACGTACTGTAGGATCGTCTGGAACATGGAGAGCTTGAGCGCAGGCGCCCAGTCCCCGCGCGCGGGCACGAAGGGGCGTCGCCGCGCGATGCTCATGCCGACGACCACCAGCACGCCGGAGATCAGGAAGCGCGCGCCGGCGAACGCGATGATGGAGGGGACATCAGCGGAATCGATGCCGAACATCGCGTAGCCGATCTTCACACAGGGGAACGCCGAGCCCCACAGGATACAGGCGACGGTGCACGCGAGCACCATGCCCGGGGTCGTGGCGAGGAAAGGCTTTCTGGCGGTTGCGGGGCTGGCGGAGCTGGTCATGCGGGTGGATCCAATCGTTGGGTATCTCTTCGAGCGGTCGGCGCGTGCGCAAAACTCGATTCGGGCTACGCCGGGGCGAGCTGGGTGCACAAAACTCGCTTAGGGCTACGTCCATACGGCGACTGAAGGGGAAATCGTCGTTTCTTTCAGATTGCTTATCTGGGCTTTTGCCGTGTCGCGAGGGCCGCGATGCCGTTCGCGGCCGAATAAGCGTAGCCCTAAGCGAGTTCTGTGCAAACAAAAAGCGTCAACGTGGCCCTAAGCGAGTTTTGCGCAAAACCAAAAGACCGCCCGCCCGCGAAACCTCGCGGACGGGCGGCAAATGACGGTGATCGAGCCGCTACTCGGTGAAGTAGGCGACGCCGCCCTCGATGAGCGGCTGGTATTTGTTGCCGGGGACGTTCTTGTAGAGGCCCTCGCCGGAGCGCTCGGTGTGACCCATCTTTCCGAGGACGCGGCCGTCGGGGCTGGTGATGCCCTCGATGGCGAGCACGGAGCCGTTGGGGTTCACGTCGAGGCTCATCGCGGGCTCGCCGTCCTCGCCGACGTACTGCGTGGCGATCTGGCCCTTCGCGGCCAGCTCGGCCACGAGCTCGGGCGACGCGACGAAGCGGCCCTCGCCGTGCGAGATCGCGATCTCGTGCATGTCGCCGACCTCGCACTTGGACAGCCACGGGCTGAGGTCGCTCGCGACGCGCGTGCGAACCAGGCGGCTCTGGTGACGTCCAATGGTGTTGAAGGTGAGCGTCGGGCAGGTCTCGTCCATCGGGCGGATGTCGCCGTAGGGGACGAGGCCCAGCTTGATGAGCGCCTGGAAGCCGTTGCAGATGCCGAGCATGAGGCCGTCGCGGGACTGCAGCAGCTCGCGGACCGCCTCGGTGACCTCAGGCGCGCGGAAGAACGCGGTGATGAACTTCGCGGAGCCGTCGGGCTCGTCGCCGCCGCTGAAGCCGCCGGGGATCATGACGATCTGGCTCTCGCGGATGCGGCGCGCGAGCTCGTGGGTGCTCTCGGCGACGGCCTCGGGCGTGAGGTTGTTGATCACGAGGACGCTGGGGTCGGCGCCGGCGCGGCGGAACGCGCGCGCCGTGTCGTACTCGCAGTTCGTGCCCGGGAACACGGGGATGACCACGCGCGGGTGGGCGACGTGGATCGCGGGCGCGGGGCGCGAGACCTCGTGCTCGGCGATGCGGTAGTCGAGCTTCTGGACCTTCGGGCCCTCGGCGCGGTAGGGGAACACGGACTCGATCGCGCCCTCCCAGGCCTCCTGGAGCTCAGCGAGGTCGATCGTCTCGCCCGCGGCATTGAGCTCGTAGTCCTCGGTGGTGGTGCCGAGCAGCGCCGCCGTCACGCCCTGCTCGAGGACGGGGAGCTGCGCGTCGTCGGAGACCTCGACGATGAAGCTGCCGTACGCGGGGCAGAACAGCGCCTCGGTGGTGAAGGCCGGCTCGAGCTCGATGCCGGTCCGGTTGCCGACGCACATCTTGAACACGGACTCGGCGACGGCGCCGTAGCCCGGGGTCGAGACCGCGAGCGCCTGCCCGCGGCCGATGAGCCCCTCGACCACGTCGTAGGCCGCGAGCAGCGACTTCGCGAGCGGCGTGATGCCGTCGGCGTCGTAGTTGGGGATGATGGCGATGACCTTGTGGCCGGCGCCCTTGAACTCGGGCGAGGTCACGCGGCCCACGTGGCCGAGGCCCGTGGCGAAGCTGACGAGCGTGGGCGGCACGTCGAGGTCCTCGAAGCTGCCCGACATCGAGTCCTTGCCGCCGATGGAGCCGATGCCCAGGTCGACCTGGGCCATGAGGGCGCCGAGGACGGCGGCCATGGGCTTGCCCCAGCGCTCGGGCTCGTCGCGGAGCTTCTCGAAGTACTCCTGGAAGGTGAGATAGAAGCCCTTGTGCTCGAAGCCCGCGGCCACGAGGCGGCTCACCGACTCGACGACCGAGATGTAGGCGCCGGTGAACTGGTCGGCCTCCATGAGGTAGGGGTTGAAGCCCCACGCCATGCCGGAGCACGTGGTGGTCTCGCCGTCCACAGGGAGCTTGGCGGCCATGGCCATGGCGGGCGTGAGCTGGGTCTTTCCGCCGAAGGGCATGAGGACGGTCGCGGCGCCGATGGTGGAATCGAAGCGCTCCGAGAGGCCCTTGTTGGACGCGACGTTGAGGTCGGTCACGAGGCTGTGGAGCTTCTGGGCCAGGGTGTCGCCCTCCCAGTCGCGCACGTATTCGGCGGGCATCGCCACGTGGACCTCCTGGTCCTTGGGCGCGCCGTTGGAGGCGAGGAACTCGCGGCTCACGTCGACGATCGTCTTTCCGTTCCAGTCCATGACCAGGCGCGGGTCGGCGGTGACGGTCGCGACGGGCGTGGCCTCGAGGTTCTCTTCGCGCGCGTAGCCGAGGAACTCGTCCACGTCCTCGGGCGCGAGGGCCACGGCCATGCGCTCCTGCGACTCGGAGATGGCGAGCTCGGTGCCGTCGAGGCCCTCGTACTTCTTTGGCACGGCGTCGAGGTCGACGTGCAGGCCGTCGGCCAGCTCACCGATGGCGACGCTGACGCCGCCGGCGCCGAAGTCGTTGCAGCGCTTGATCAGGCGGCAGGCGTCCTCGCGGCGGAAGAGTCGCTGGAGCTTGCGCTCAACGGGCGCGTTGCCCTTCTGGACCTCGGCACCATCCTTCTCAATGGACTCGACGTTGTGGGCCTTGGAGCTGCCGGTGGCGCCGCCGATGCCGTCGCGGCCGGTGCGTCCGCCCAGCAGCACGATGACGTCGCCGGGCGCGGGGCACTCGCGGCGCACGTGGGAGGCGGGGGTGGCGCCCACGACG
>NZ_DAWEMK010000011.1:13698-36489 GCF_052362415.1 Paratractidigestivibacter sp.
GCGCCGATCTCCATGCGCTTGGCCACGTAGCCGGGGTGGTAGAGCTCGCTGACCTGGCCGGTGGCCAGGCCGATCTGGTTGCCGTAGCTGGAGTAGCCGGCCGCGGCGGTGGTTACGAGCTTGCGCTGCGGTAGCTTGCCCTCGAGCGTCTCCGAGACGGGGACGGTCGGATCCGCGGCGCCCGTGACGCGCATGGCTTGGTAGACGTAGCTGCGGCCCGAGAGCGGGTCGCGGATAGCGCCGCCGATGCAGGTGGCCGCGCCGCCGAAGGGCTCGATCTCGGTCGGGTGGTTGTGGGTCTCGTTCTTAAAGAGGTACAGCCAGTCCTCGTCGTGGCCGTCGACGTCGACCTTGCACTTGACGGTGCAGGCGTTGATCTCCTCGGACTCGTCAAGGTTCTTGAGGATGCCCTTGGCCTTAAGGTACTTGGCGCCGATGGTGCCCATGTCCATGAGGCAGATGGGCTTCTGCTCGCGGCCGAGCTCGCGGCGCATCTGCTCGTAGCGGGCGAAGGCGTCCTTGACGCGCGGGTCGCCGGTGAGGATGTGGTGCAGGCGCGTGCCGAAGGTGGTGTGGCGGCAGTGGTCCGACCAGTAGGTGTCGATCATCTTTATCTCGGTGATCGTGGGGACGCGACCCTCGCCGGCGAAGTACTCCTGGCAGAACTTGATGTCGGCGAGGTCCATGGCCAGGCCGCGCTCGTCGATGAAGGCCTGGAGCTCCGCCTCCGAAAGCTCGAGGAAGCCGTCGAGGACCTCGACCGGTTCGGGCTCGGGGACGTTGGCCTTGAGGGTCTGCTTGGGCTCGAGCGAGGCCTCGCGCGCCTCGACCGGGTTGATGACGTAGTGCTTCACGGCGTCCACGTCGGCGGGCGAAAGCTCGCCCTCGAGCACGTAGACCTTGGCGGAGCGCACAGTGGGGCGCTCGCCCTGGCTGATGAGCTGGATGCACTCGCTCGCGGAGTCGGCGCGCTGGTCGAACTGGCCGGGGAGGAACTCGACCGCGAAGACCGCGGCGCCGTCGGCGACGGCGGGCATCTGCGCGGAGGCGTTGTCCGCCTGAGGCTCCGAGAATACCGTGGGCACGCAGGACGCGAAGAGCTCCTCGTCGATGCCCTCGACGTCGTAGCGGTTGACGATGCGCAGGTTGGTGATGCCGTCGATGCCGAGGAGCGTGCGCAGCTCGCGCTCGAGCGCCTTGGCCTCGCCGTCGAATCCGGGCTTCTTCTCTACGTAAACGCGAGAAACCATAAGGGTGAACCTCCGTGACGGGGTTTGCCGGTAACTTCACTATTCTACGGCAGAAAACCGGCTGCCCACCAAAGAAACAGCAGCTCAGGGCATACTTTTTGTTTGGGAACCAGCCTTGCGGTTTGGCTCAAAGCCGGGGGCGTACCGTGGGGCGGGCGCTTGGGGACGGCTGTTCCCGGCGCGGCGGCTTGCCGCCCCGAGCTCGCCTTGGGCCCGCCCGCCTACCCTGCGAAGACGAGCGCTGCGATGAAGGCCGCGCACACGGCGACGGCGACGGCGTCGCGCGCGGCGAGGCGCGGCTCGCGCAGGTGCGTGCGGCCTTCCCCGCCCTCGTAGCAGCGGGCGTCGAGCGCGCGGCTGAGCCCGTCTGCGTGGCGCAGCCCGCTGGCAAGAAGCGCGACGATCACGGGGACGATCGCGCGGACACGCCGCACCGGCCCACCCTCGTCGAAGCCGCCGCCGCGCATGGCCTGCGCGTCGAGGATTGCCGACGCCTCGTCGGCGAGCGTGGGGACGAAGCGCAGCATGAGGCTGAAGACCATCGCGATCTCGTGGGCGGGAAGGCCCAGTCGCGCGAGCGGGCCGAGCATGGCGTCGAAGGCGTCGGAGAGCTCGGTCGGCGTCGTGGTCAGCAGGATAAGAGACCCGAGCATGAGGGCGAGCCCGAAGCGCACGGTGTAGAGCACAGCCGCCCACACGCCGCCATCGGTGATGCGCACGGGGCCTGCGACCAGCAGCTCGTTTCCCGTCTGGACGAAGATCAGGTTGAACAGCGAGAGGAACCCGAGGAAGAACACGAGCGGCTCGACCGAGGCGGCCACACGCCCCACGGGCACGCGGCTCGCCGCCACGACGGCGACCGTGAAGGCCGCGCCGATGGCCAGCTGCGCGGGCGTCCCGGCGCAGAACAGCACGATCATGCAGACGAAGGCGCAGCAGAACTTGACGCGCGCGTCGAGCGCGTGGATGGGGGAGTCGGCCTCATAGTACTGGCCGACCTCGAGCTTGAAGGCCATTACGCGCCCACCTCCTCGGGGACGTTGCTGCGGGGGCCGCCGTTGCGCGGGCCGTCGTCGCGGGGATCGTCGCCCGCCGCGCTTGCTGCGTCCCCCGCGCCCGCCAGCGGCCCCAGCGCCGCCGCGAGCTCCTCGATGGTCAGCGGGTCGCCGAGCGCGGGCGCCCCGGCGTCCTCCAGCTCGCGCGCGTACGAGAGCGGTCGCGGCAGCCCGAGCCCGCAGGCATGGAGCTTCCCCGCGTTCGCGCGGCTGAACACCTCGGTGGGAGTTCCATCGGCGATCACGTGCGACTGGTCGAGCACGACCACGTGGTCCGCGCGGGCGGCGTCTTCCATCGAGTGCGTGACCTGCATGATCGTGACCCCGTGCGCCCGCAGGTCGGCGACGAGCTCCCGCAGCCGGGTGCGCCCGCGCGGGTCGAGCCCGGCCGTCGGCTCGTCGAGCACGAGCAGCCGCGGCTCCATGGCGAGCACGCCCGCGATGGCGGCGAGCCGCTTCTGCCCGCCGGAGAGCTCGAAAGGCGAGAAGCCCTTCTTTGCGCCGAGGCCGACCAGGTCGAGGGCATGGTCCACGCGCCGGGCGACCTCGGCGGCGGGAAGGCCCATGTTGCGCGGGCCGAACGTGACGTCCTGCTCCACGGTCTGGGCAAAGAGCTGCCGTTCGGGATGCTGCATCACGTAGCCGACCTGGTGCCGGACGGCGCGGCGGCCGCGCTTGGTCGCCGTCGTCGCGCCCGCGACCTCGACGGTGCCGGCGTCCGGCGCCTCGAGACCGCAGAGCAGCCGCAGCAGCGTGGACTTGCCCGAGCCGGTCTGCCCCACGATCGCGCAGCACTCTCCCTCGCGCACCTGGAAAGAAGCCCCCTCCAGCGCATGGCTGCGCGGGGTGTATGCGTAGCCGACGCCGTCGAGCGAGCAGAGCGGGGCGGTCGCGGACGCTTGGGCGGGGGCCTCCGCGGTCGCGGCGGCGTTCGAGCGGGCGTCGCCCGCGCCCCGCCCGGCGACGCCGCGGCCCGCGGCAACGGGGCCCGCGGCACCTGCGGTCTTCGCCGCGCCGCCGCCTGCGGTCAGCGCCCTTCTTGCCCGCTCGAGCCGCAGCTCGAAGGGCATCTCGAGCCCGAGCTCGTCGATGAGCTCGGCGTTTTTCGAGCAGAAGACCTCCCGCGGCGCCCCGTCGAGCACGACGCGCCCGGCCCGCATGACGATCGCGCGGTCGGCCTGCAGGGCCTCGTCCATGAAGTGCGTCACGTGCACGAGCGTGGTCCCGGCGGCGGTAAGGCGGCTCATCACGCGCAGGATCGCCTCACGGCCGCGCACGTCCAGCAGGGAAGAAGGCTCGTCGAGCACGAGCACCTGCGGCTCCATGGCCAGCGCGCCGGCGATGCACACGCGCTGCCGCTGCCCGCCGCTCATCCGCGACGGGTCGGCGCGCGCATAGTCGGTGAGCGCCACGCGCTTGAGCTCGCGCTCCACGCGCCGGCGGATCTCATCGCGCGGAAGGCCGAGGTTCTCGGGCCCGAAGGCCACATCGTCTGCCACCACGCTCGTGACGATCTGGTCGTCCGGGTTCTGGAACACGAGCCCCAGCCCGCGCCGCGCGCGCCGGTAGGCCTCGAGGTCGGGCTCGCCGCCCGCGCACACGGCCTCGCCTACGAGCTCGACGTCCCCCTCGTCCGGGGCGAGGAGCCCGCAGATCACGGAGGCGAGCGTGGACTTGCCGCTGCCGTTGGCCCCGAGCACGCACACCCGCTGGCCGCGCGGCACCTCGAGGCTCACGTCGTCGAGCGCGCATGCGTCTCCGTAGCGCAGCGTAACGTGCGAGAGGCGCACGACGGCGCCTCCCTGCGAATCAATATGCGAATTGCTCGCAGCGGCCATGCGCGCCTACTCCGCCAGCGCCTTGGAGACGGGGCCCTGCACCAGCGCGGTCAGCGCGCAGTTGAGCACGAGCTTGAGCAGGTTGAAGGGAAGCAGGATCGGCAGGATCATCGCGACGACGGCCTCCATGGTCACGGCGGTGTAGAGCGGCGTGACAAAGAGGTTCATGACGATGCACACGACCAGCGACACCGCGGCGCCCACGCCCATGCCGCAGGCCAGCCCGCGCCTGCCGGAGACCTTGCGCGCGATCAGCGAGCAGGGGACGACCAGCGATACGTTCGCGGCGATGGCCATGAGGACGCCCCACGGGCTGAACTGGAACACGAGGTGCACGAGCCACGAGAGCACGACCACGATGGTGCCCGTGGCGGGCCCGAACGCGAGCCCGGCAACCAGCGCGACGACGCAGGACGGGTCGTACTCGAGCCACGGCGCCGGCGGGAAGATGGGGATCTCGATGAAGCTCGTGATGAGCGAGAGCGCGCAGAATAGCGCCGTCACCGCGATCCGTCGCGTCGACCAGCCGGAGCCGGCGGTGGTGGAGTGCGTGTCGTGCTTAGCGTGCGTGGAAGTAGCCATGATTGGCCTCCGTTTCTTCCATCCGGACTTTGACCGTTGGTCCTGGATTCTCACCAGGTCCACCGCATTTTCGCGGGTCGCGGACTTCGGGCCTCGCGCCGGGCTTCTTGCCGTCGCTCCCGTTACCGCCAGTGGGGAATCTCACCCCGCCCTGAAACTGACGCGGAAGACTATATCACGCGGGCGTAAGGGAATGCCGCTCGGTCGGCAAACTGTAAGGGAATGGCCGTGAACGCAAAATCGCCCCGCTGTACTGCTATACTCGCGCCATTGCGCGCCCGCGCGCGACTTCTGATGTCCAAAAGAAAGGAAGAGATGTCCGAGAGCGACAGTCCCCTCGAATGGAGGCTCCGCGCCATTGTCGGCGAAGACAACCTGCTGGTAGACGAGCCGATGAGCGAGCACACGACGTTCGAGATAGGCGGTCCTGCAGACTTCTACGTCATTCCCGAGGACTTCGACGAGGTACGCGACGTCATCACTGCGTGCAAGGACGCGGGCGCGGACTATTTCGTTTTGGGCTGCGGCTCGGACCTGCTCGTGTCCGACGAGGGCTACCGCGGCGTGATCGTCGCCGTGGCCGACGGGCTCATGGGCGTCTCGGTCGAGGGCGACCAGATGTGCTGCCAGGCGGGCGTGGGCTTGCGCGAGGCTTCCGAAATGGCCTGCGAGCTGGGGCTTTCCGGCCTCGAGTTCGCCTGCGGCATCCCGGGCTCGGTCGGCGGCGCGTGCTTCATGAACGCGGGCGCGTACGGCGGCTGCATGGCCGACGTGCTCAAGGAGGTCCGCGTGCTGCTGCCCGATGGCTCGCTCGACGACGTCGCCGTGGAGGACCTCGCGCTCGGATACCGTCAGAGCCGCATCGCCGACGAGGGCTGGGTCGTGCTCTCGGCCACCTTCGACCTCGACCGCGGCGACCCCGAGAAGATCCGCGCGACCATGGACGACCTCACTCACCAGCGGGAAGAGAAGCAGCCCCTCGAGCTGCCCTCCGCCGGCTCCACCTTCAAGCGCCCCGAGGGCTACTTCGCGGGCAAGCTCATCACCGACGCGGGCCTCAAGGGCTACCAGTCCGGCGGCGCCGCGGTCAGCAAGAAGCACGCCGGCTTCGTCGTCAACGTCGGCGGCGCCACCGCGGCCGACGTCCACGCCGTGATCGAGCACGTCCAGGACGAGGTCGAGCGCACCTCCGGCGTTCGCCTCGAGCCCGAGGTCCGCTTCCTGGGCTAGGCGGGGCGCAGCCGCGCCAAGCCGGCGACGGGCCGTGCCTCCCGCCGCCATCACCGGGTGCCACCCATCACTGGGTGACAGTCATTGCGTGCAGCTTTTGGGGACACCCTTGGCGGCCATGGCCTGCGTCCCCCGGCCGTGATCCCCGCCATCACTGGGTGACAGCCATTGCGTGCAGCTTTCTGGGACACCCTTGGCAGTCGCGGGTCTGCTGCCCGCCAACCTGCCGTTCCTTCAGGGTTGGTCGCTTCTTCAACCGCGATCTTAGGGTACTTCTACGGAAGTACCCTATTTCCTTAAACATAGGCTTCTAGGCGACAAAACCCCAGTTGGCGAGAAGCCCTTCTTTCCAACCGCAGACTTAGGGTACTTCTGTAGAAGTACCCTAAGTGCTGGCAAGAGGGGCATAGACTTCTTGCCAACTGGGGTTTTGCGAAAAATGCCCTGAATTCAAAAGGTTAGGGTGCTTCCGCGGAAGCACCCTAACCTCTGGATGTTGCTTACGAAGCGGCAAGAACCCCGCCCCCAGCTCGCCGCCCTAGTTCTTCAGCGAGTTCAGCGGCGCGGGGAAGCGGCCGCCGCGGTGGGCGAAGACGTTGCCCGCGTGGGTGTTCACCGGCATGATCGGCGCCGAGCCGAAGAGCCCGCCGAACTCGAGCATCTCGCCCTCGGACTTGCCGATGGCGGGGATCAGGCGCACGGCGGTGGTCTTGGTGTTGATCACGCCGATGGCCATCTCGTCGGCGATGATGCCGGCGATGGCCTCGACCGAGGTGTCGCCGGGGATGGCGATCATGTCGAGGCCCACGGAGCACACGCAGGTCATGGCCTCGAGCTTCTCGATGGAGAGCGCGCCGTCGACGGCGGCCTGGATCATGCCGGCGTCCTCGGACACGGGGATGAACGCGCCGGAGAGCCCGCCCACCGAGGACGACGCCATGACGCCGCCCTTCTTCACGCAGTCGTTAAGAAGGGCGAGCGCGGCCGTCGTGCCGGGGCCGCCGCACTGGCCCACGCCGATGATCTCGAGGATCTTGGCCACGGAGTCGCCGGCCGCGGGTGTCGGCGCGAGGCTGAGGTCGACGATGCCCTTCTCGACGCCGAGGCGGCGCGAGGCCTCGCGGCTCATGAGCTCGCCGGCGCGGGTGATCTTGAAGGCGGTCTTCTTTATCTGCTCGGCGACCTGCATGAGGTTCGCGTCGTCGGGAAGCTCCGAGAGGGCGGCCGCCATGACACCGGGGCCGCTGACGCCCACGTTGATGACGGCGTCGGCCTCGCCGGAGCCATGGACGGCGCCCGCCATGAACGGCGAGTCCTCGACCATGTTCGCGAAGACCACGAACTTGGCGGCGCCGTAGCAGTCGATGTCGACCGTGCGGCGCGCGCACTCCTGGATGGTCTGCGCGGAAAGAAGCACGGCGTCCATGTTTATGCCGGCGCGGGTCGAGGCGATGTTGAGCGACGAGCACACGCGGTCGGTTGTGGCCAGCGCCTCGGGCACGGAGTTGATGAGCTTGCGATCGGTGGCACCGATGCCCTTCTGGACGAGGGCGCTGAAGCCGCCCATGAAGTCGATGCCGAGGGTCTCGGCCGCGCGGTCCATGGCGTGCGCGATGGGCGAGAGGTCCTCGTCCGGGCAGCCGGCGGCGATCTGGGCGACGGGCGTCACGCTCACGCGCTTGTTCGCGATGGGGATGCCGTACTCGCTCTGCAGGTCGTCGGCGGTCTGGACGAGGTTCTCGGCCGTGGTGGTGATCTTGTCGTAGACCTTGTCGCACATGCGGGTCATGTCCTCGTCGGCGCATCCGGCCAGGCTGATGCCCATGGTGATGGTGCGGAGGTCGAGGTTCTGCTCGGAAACCATGCTGAGGGTCTCGGCCACTTCCTGCGGTGTGATGTCCACTGCGTGCCCCTTTGCGGATCGTGAGTTGACGTACGACAAGTATAAGGTGCGCGAGCCCGAGGGACGTGTCGCGCCGGCCGCGGTAACTTAGCGGCAACCGGTCGGGCGGAAAGAAGCCCTGCCCGCCCGGCGCCTTCTGCCCCGCGTGCGGGGGCGTGCGGCGAACACTCGCGGCTGAGGCCCGTGTGGGCGGAAGCCGCGCCGCCCCGCTGCCCCGCGCTGTTTAAAAAACTGTTTACATCCAACGGTTCAACTGGTTACAACCATGCAATTCGGCCCTTAAACCGTTTAACTAGGCATTCAATCTAAACACTACTAAACAAAGAAACCCACTTAACAGGCATTTGGATATAAACAAACATATAAACAGACCGTTTACGAGACATTCGATACCGTTTACCGCAGTGGATGGTCGCAAGCGTTCTGTAAGGGATTAGAAATAGGTCAGACAAAGTCCAGAACAGACAAAGTCCAGAACGACGGCACGACCCGCCTTGCACGAAAGTTTTCGCAGGAACAAGGCGGTTTTCGCCGAGCGGCATCTTTGCTCGGCGAATGGGGATAACGAGCCTGCAGAACCCTCGCTGGCACCCGGATCCCACAAACAGCAGGGCGCGAGCAGCCCTGCTCATAACCTTGGATGTAGTAAACAGTCGGTTTCGCTGTTTACACATTGTTTTCAGTGAGCTTGCACATCGGGTGCAAGCGAGGGAAGCAAGATGAAGGGAAGGAAGCACTATGGGTAATCTTTCGAGGAGGAACTTCCTCAAGTACGCCGGCCTGACCGGCGGCGTCGCGGGCCTCGCCGGTCTCGCGGGCTGCTCCGGCGACGGCGGCAGCTCCAGCTCCGACGGCGGCAGCTCCGACGGCGAGAAGATCAAGATCGGCGTCTCGATCTGGTCCTCCACCGACGCCCTCGGCAAGCTCTCCGTCGACATCATCAAGAAGGCCGCCGACATCCTCGGCGTCGAGATCACCACGGTCGACCAGGGCCACGTCTCCGAGCAGGTCACTGCCTCCATCGAGACCCTCTGTGCCGCCGGCTGCAACGGCATCGTCGTCTGCAACTCCGCCGACTCCGAGATGACCGCCGCCATCAACACCTGCAACGACAACCAGGTCTATCTGGCTCAGTTCTACCGCATGATCTCTAAGGAGAACTCGCCCGACGTCTACTCGCTCGCCGAGAACTCCCAGTACTACGTCGGCGCCGTCCACGAGGACGAGGTCGGCAACGGCGAGAAGCTCGTTGAGCTGCTGACCGCCGACAACTCCGACGCCTACGAGGGCATCCAGAAGGGCGCCCGCAACATCAAGCTCGAGGGCTGGACCGTCGGCGACGCCACCTTCCAGGAGCGCTGGAAGGGCTACAAGTCCGGCATCGAGAAGTGGAACGCCGCCAACCCGAGCGACCAGGCCACCCTCTCCGACCCGGTCTACGCCAACACCTCCTCCTCCGAGGGCGCCAACGTCACCCAGCAGTTCTACAACACCGACAACACCATGGACGCCCTGATCGTCGCCGGCGGCGGCGGCGACCCGCTGGTCGGCTCCGTGGGCCAGCTCAAGAACATGAACCTCACCGGCAAGATCCGCGTCGCCTCCACCGACTTCCTGGATGACCTCAAGGATCAGCTAGCTACCGGCGGCATGTACTGCGAGTCCGGCGGCCACTTCTGCGACCCGCTCTACTCCTTCCTTATGGTCTACGCCGCCTGCAAGGGCGCCGACTCCTTCATGCCCAAGTCCGGCGACTTCGGCAAGGAGATCAAGTTCCCCTACGTCTTCGTTTCCTCCGTTAAGGAGTACCAGGACTACGAGAAGTACTTCGTCGACGAAGCTCCTTACACTGACGACGAGATGAAGGACCTCGCCACCAAGGACTTCGACGCCCTGTGCACCGCCGCCGAGTCCCTGTCCATCGAGGACGTCAAGAGCCGCCACGCCTAGTCGCAAGGCGATTGCGCTCGCATCACTCAGTTAGCTGGGGGCGGGCCCTGTCCCTAGGGCCCGCCCTTAACTATTTGTAAGTAAAAGCACGTGTGTGGGAAATAAAGGGAAGGATCGTGAATGGAACTCCTAAAGAAGGCTAAGCAGAGCCAGTGGTATGGCGTTGGCCTGCTCCTCATCATCACGGTCGCGGTATGGGTCGTTTTCAAGCTCCTGTGCCCGGGCACCTTCGGTGCGTCCGATCAGATGCTGACCTATCTGCAGACCGGCCTGATCTACGCGGTAGGTGGCTGCGGCCTCTACTTCATCGTCGTCATGGGCCTGTGGGACTTCTCCATCGGCTCTATTCTTGTTCTGGCGTGCCTGCTGTCCATCGGCTTCTCGCAGATGCTCGGCGTTGTGGGCCTCGTCGTCGCCCCGATCCTGTGCGGCGCTATCCTCGGTGCCGCCAACGGTCTCGCCTATATTAAGCTGCGTATTCCCTCGCTGATCGTCACGGTCGGCCTGTCCTTGATTTACGAGGCCTTCTCGGTCTTCGCCTCCGCGTGGGCCGGTACCCGCCTCGCCGATCAATACAAGATGTTCGGCGCGTACCCCTGGAACCTCATCCTGGCGCTCCTCGCGTTCGCGCTCTGCTCCTTCATCCTCAAGTACACCAAGCTCGGCACCTACGTCAACGCCATCGGCGCCAACGAGGCCGTCGCGAAGAACATGGGCGTGAACGTCGACAAGTACAAGTTCTTCGCCTTCGTGCTCTGCTCCATGTTCGTCGGCATCATGGCCGTCCTCTACATCGGCTACGGCACCGCCCAGACTCCGATGACCGGCATGCTCTCCCAGTCGCTCAACTTCAAGCCGCTCATGGGCACCTTCTTTGGCCTGGCCTTCAAGAAGTACGGCCACCCCGTCGCGTCCATCGTCATCGGCGAGTTCATCATCGCCATGATGTTCGCCGGCTTCGTCGCGCTCGGCATGCCCGTCACGGTCAACAACATCGTCACCGGCGCCACCCTGCTCGGCATCGTCTTCGTCACCACCAAGCGCATCAAGGGCGCTGTCGTCAAGTAAGGAGGGATACACACCATGAGTGAACAGAAACTGCTGCTCCACGCGGAGAAGATCGACAAGAAGTTCGGCCCGACCCACGCCGTCAAGGAGGTGTCCCTCGACTTCTACGAGGGTGAGATCCACGCCCTTATCGGCGAGAACGGCTCCGGCAAGTCCACCTTCACCAACATGCTGACGGGCATCCTGCCCATCGGCTCCGGCACCTTCACCCTCGACGGCGAGCAGGTCGCGCCCAAAAACCAGGTCGACGCGAACCACCACGGTATCGCCATCGTCGTCCAGGAGATCGGCACCCTGTCCGGCCTCACCGTCGCCGAGAACATGTTCTTGGGCGACGAGGACCAGTTCATCAAGAACGGCCTCAAGAACACCAGCGCCATGAACAAGAAGGCCCAGGAGCTTCTCGACTCTTACGGCCTCGGCTACATCAAGGCGACCCAGCCCATCGACAACTACGACTTCGAGGACCGCAAGCTCGTCGAGATCGTCAAGTCCACCTGGTTCGACCCGAAGATTCTCGTCGTCGACGAGACCACCACGGCGCTCGGCGAGGGCGGCCGCAAGAAGCTCTTCGAGGTCATGCGCGACGTCCGCGCCAAGGGTCACTGCGTGATCTTCATCTCGCACGACATGGCCGAGGTCCTCGAGATGAGCGACCGCGTCTCCATCCTGCGCGACGGCGACTACATCACCACCGTCGAGAAGTCCGAGGTCGACGAGGACAAGCTCAAGGTCCTCATGGTCGGCCGTGAGCTCGGCGGCCACTACTACCGTCAGGACTACCCGGACTACAAGACCCAGAAGGCCGGCGAGGTCGCCGTCTCCGTCCAGCACGTGAGCGTCCCTGGCCAGATTTCCGACCTCTCGTTCGACCTGCACTACGGCGAGATCCTGGGCATCGGCGGCCTTTCCGAGTGCGGCATGCACGAGGTCGGCAAGGCCATCTTCGGCGCGTCCTACGACCGCACCGGTGACGTTGTTTTGGCCAACGGCGTGCACGTCAACGACATCAACACCGCCATCAACAACTCCATCGCCTATACGTCCAAGGACCGCGACAACGAGTCGCTGCTCATCCAGGACACCATCGAGGACAACATCACCATCCCCTCGATGCGCGACATGGGCACGTTCCTCTCGGACAAGAAGCTCCGCGAGTTCGCCGAGCTCTACGCGACCCAGATGCAGACCAAGATGGTCAACGTCAAGCAGTATGTCTCGGCGCTCTCCGGCGGCAACAAGCAGAAGGTCGTCCTCGCCCGCTGGCTGGGCAAGAAGTCCGACATCCTGATCCTCGACTCGCCGACCCGCGGCATCGACATCAAGGTCAAGGCCGCCATCTACAACCTGCTCGAGGACATGCGCGCCGAGGGCAAGGCCATCATGATCATCTCCGAGGAGATCATGGAGCTGATCGGTATGTGCGACCGCATCTACATCATGAAAGACGGAAAAATCAACGGCGAGCTCGAGCGCAGCCCCGAGCTGTCCGACAAAGACCTCATCTCCAAGATGGTCTAGGAGGCGAATCAGATGGCAACTACCAACGATGCGGCGCTCGATCCCAAGAAGGGCGCTGCCGAGGCCAAGAAGAGCTTCGACCTCTCGTCCGTTAAGGACTTCCTCCCGCTCATCGGTTTCGTGGTGATCCTGGCGTTCTTCGCCATCGCGACCGGCGGCTCGATCCTCACCCCGAAGAACATCACCTTGATCCTCTCCGGCGGCTACATGCTCATGATCGCGGCATGCGGCGTCTGGATGATTATGGCGATGGGGTGCCTGGACTTCTCGCAGGGCTCCATGCTCGGCGTCTCCTGCGCCGTGGTCTGCGCCCTTTCCCAGTACAACCTGGTGCTCGCCATCCTTGGCGGCATCGCGACGGGCGCCGTGATCGGCCTTATCAACGCGCTCTTCCACGTTAAGGGCCAGATCCAGTCCTTCGTGGTCACGATGTGCATGATGTTCCTGCTCCGCGGCGTCTGCGCCTTCCTCACCACCGAGAAGCCCGTCCAGGCCGCCGGCTACATCACCGGCTTCAACAACATGCCCCTGCTCATGGGCATCACCATCGCGGTTCTCGTTATCACCTTCGTGATCACCCGCTTCACCTGCCTCGGTCACAACCTCAAGGCCATCGGCGCCAACGAGAAGGGCGCCCGCTTCGCCGGCATCAAGGTCCAGAAGACCAAGATCTTGGTCTACGTGGCCGCCGGCTGCATCACCGGCTTCGCGGCGTTCATCAACGCCGTCAAGATCGGTTCCGTCACCGCCACCTCCGGCAACATGCTCGAGACTCAGCTCCTCATCGCCATGGTTCTCGGCGGCATGCCGATCAACGGCGGCGCCCGCGCCCGCTTCTCCAACGTCGTCATCGGCGTCGCGTCCTACCTCGTGCTCCAGAAGGGCCTTGTCATGCTCGGCCTCACCACCGAGATGCAGCAGCTGGCCCTCGGCATCATCTTCGTCTGCATGGTCGCCCTGTTCTCCGACCGCAGCTCGAACCAGGTCATCAAGTAGCTTTCGGCTCCACCCTCCCTTTGGCCTCGCCCCTTACCCACCTCTTCCCTTGGGGGCGGGGCCATCTGGGAGGTCCCCTTATGGCGGCTCTGCCGCCCAAAACGCTTGCACCGCATATGCGTCCGAAAGGAACGAACATGCTCGAGATCAAGAAGTACAAGTTCTATTTCTGCCCCTGCACCCAGGACCTGTACGGCGACGAGTGCCTCCAGCACGTGCACGAGCACGCCGAGGAGGTCGTCAACTACCTCAACGCCTCTAAAGAGATCCCGTTCGAGGTCGAGCTCAAGCCCAACCTCCTCACCGCTTCGATGATCCAGCAGGTCTTCAACGAGGCCAACAACGACCCCGACTGCGCCGGTATCATCACCTGGGCCCACACCTTCAGCCCCTCCAAGAACTACATTCTGGGCCTGCAGGACCTCCGCAAGCCGCTGTGCCAGTTCGCGACGCAGTACAACGAGGAGATCCCGTACGACACCATCGACATGGACTTCATGAACGAGAACCAGGCCGCTCACGGTGAGCGCGAGCTCGGGCACATCTTTGCCCGCATGCGCTGGAACCACAAGGTCGTCTTTGGTTACTGGAAGGATCCCGTCGCCCTCACCGAGCTCGGCCAGTGGCAGCGCGTCGCCGTGGGTATCAACGAGTCCCGCAACATCCGCATCGCCCGCTTCGCCGACACCATGCGCAATGTCGCCGTCACCGATGGCGACAAGATCGAGGCCCAGGTCAAGCTCGGCTGGACCGTCGACGCGTGGCCGATCAATGACCTCACCCCCTACGTCGAGTCCGTGACCGCTGCTGAGGTCAAGGAGCTCACCGACGAGTACTACGAGACCTACGGCCTCGTGCTCGACGGCCGCGACCCGGAGGAGTTCCGTCGTCACGTCGAGGTCCAGGCTGCCCAGGAGATCGGCATCGAGCGCTTCCTCGTGGAGCACAACTACAACGCCTTCTCCGACCACTTCGGTGACCTCGGCGCCCTGAAGCAGCTCCCGTCCCTCTCCATCCAGCGCCTCATGCAGAAGGGCTTCGGCTTCGGCCCCGAGGGCGACTGGAAGACCCCGGGCATGGTGCGCCTCATGAAGGTCATGACCGCCAACGACCCGAACGCCAAGGGCTCCGCGCTCATGGAGGACTACACCTACAACCTCGTCCCGGGCAAGGACGGCATCCTCGAGTCCCACATGTCTGAGGTCGATCCTTCGATGGCCGACGGCGAGATCAAGATTCGCGCCACTCCGCTTTCCATGGGCGACCGTGAGGACCCGGCGCGCCTGATCTTCACCGCAAAGACCGGCCCCGCCATCGCCACCTCCCTCATCGACCTTGGCAACCGCTTCCGCCTGATCATCCAGGACGTCGACTGCAAGAAGGTCGAGAAGCCCATGCCGAAGCTCCCGACCGGCACCATGTTCTGGACCCCGCGCCCGAATCTCAAGGTCGGCACCGAGGCTTGGATCTACGCCGGCGGCGCGCACCACACCGCGGTCTCCTACGACCTTACCGCCGACCAGATGATCGACTGGGCCGACGCCATGGGCATCGAGTCCGTCGTCATCGACGCGAACACCAACCTCCGCGACTTCAAGCGCGACCTCAAGCTCGGCGAGGTTTACTACAAGTAAACGTCGCATAACCCAGCTGCGCGGTCGTCCCGCACGTGAGTTATTCCGGCCGCGTCTCTCGCCCGAGAGGCGCGGCCGTTTTGACGAAAAGGGACAGTCCCTTTTCGTCATAAAACGATTGATGACGAAAAGGGACTGTCCCTTTTCGTCACGAATAGAGGAGTCCACCTATGAGCAAGACCAAAGAGCAGATCGTCGCCGATATCGAGGCTGGCCGCACCTCCTTGGGCATCGAGTACGGCTCGACCCGCGTGAAGGCCGTCCTCGACGACGCCGACAACGAGCCCATCGCCATCGGCACCTTCGACTGGGAGAACTCGCTCGTCGACGGCTACTGGACCTACAGCGAGGCCGAGATCTTCGACGGCCTCAAGACCTGCTACGCTTCCCTCAAGGCCGACGTCGAGGCCAAGTACGGCGTCACCCTGCACAAGGTCGGCGCCCTCGGCATCAGCGCCATGATGCACGGCTACCTGCCGTTCGACGCCGCCGGCAAGCTCCTCGTGCCGTTCCGCACCTGGCGCAACACCACGACCACCGAGGCCGCCCACGAGCTCTCGCGCCTCTTTGCCTTCCACACGCCCGAGCGCTGGAGCGTCAGCCACATCTACCAGGCCATCCTCAACAAAGAGGAGCACGTGCCGCAGATCGACTTCTTCACGACGCTCGCGGGCTTCGTGCACTGGCGCCTCACGGGCCAGAAGGTCCTCTCGATCGGCGACGCGTCGGGCATGTTCCCCATCGACTCCGAGACCCGCGACTACGACGCCGCGAAGATCGACCAGTTCGACGAGCTCGTGGCCAGCAAGGGCGTGGCCTGGAAGGTCGAGGACCTGCTGCCGAAGGTGCTCGTGGCCGGCGAGGTTGCCGGGCACCTCACCGAGGAGGGCGCGCGCCTGCTCGACCCCTCGGGCGACCTCGAGGCCGGATGCCCGCTGTGCCCGCCGGAGGGCGATGCCGGCACCGGCATGATCGCCACGAACTCCATCGCCCAGCGCACGGGCAACGTCAGTGCCGGCACCTCGGTGTTCTCGATGATTGTGCTCGAGCACGCGCTCAAGGACGCCACCGCCGAGGAGATCGACCTCGTCACGACCCCGGTCGGCGACCCGGTGGCCATGGTCCACTGCAACAACTGCACCTCCGACATCAACGACTGGGTCGACCTGCTCGCCGACTTCGCCGAAACCATGGGCGTCCCCGTCAAGAAGGGCGACATCTACACCAAGCTCTTCAACGCCGCCCTCACCGGCGACAAAGACGCCGGCGGCCTCGTCTCGATCCCCTTCATCAGCGGCGAGACGGTCATGGGTGTCCAGACCGGCTTCCCGATGGTCGTCCGCAAGCAGAACGCGAACTTCTCCATCGCCAACTTCATGCGCATGAACATCATGGCTGCCTTCGGCGCCCTGGCCGCGGGCAACGAGGCCCTGCGCGCCGAGGACGTGAAGATCGACAAGCTCTACGGCCACGGCGGCATCTTCAAGACCCCGAAGGTGGCCCAAAGCCTGCTGGCCGCCGCGCTCGAGGCGCCCGTGACCGTCATGGCGACGGCGGGGGAGGGCGGCGCCTGGGGCCAGGCCGTCGCCGCCTCCTACATGGCGACCAAGGCCGAGGGCGAGACCCTCGCGGACTTCCTCGACAACAAGGTCTTTGCCGGCATGGAGGGCACCACGATCGAGCCCGACCCGGCCGACGTCGAGGGCTACCGCGCCTTCCTCGCCTCCTTCAAGAAGGTCAACGAGGCCGAGAAGGCTGCCGAGGCGCAATTGGTCTAGAATCATCGCGTATGGCGAACTGAATGGATTGCGCTGGTCAAACGTTCAAATCATTCAGTTCGCAGATAAAAACATGTGCGAAAGGAGCACAAAGCAATGATGCTCAAGGAACTACGCGAGAAGGTCTACGAGGCGAACATGGACCTGCCCAAGCACGGGCTGGTCGTCTTTACCTGGGGCAACGCCTCCGAGTTCGACCCTGAGACGGGGCTGTTCGTCATTAAGCCGTCCGGTGTCGACTACGACAAGCTCTCGCCCGAGAACATGGTCGTCTGCGACCTGGAGGGCAAGCGCGTCGAGGGCGAGATGAACCCCTCCTCCGACACCCTCACGCACGCATGGATCTACAGGAACTGGGCCGATAAGGGCATCCGCGGCTGCGTCCACACGCACTCCGCGGCCGCCGTCGCCTGGGCCCAGGCCGGCCGCGACCTTCCCGCCTACGGCACCACGCACGCCGACTACTTCTACGGCCCCGTGCCCTGCATGCGCGGCCTGACCGAGGAGGAGATCGAGGAGGCCTACGAGCTCAACACCGGCAAGGTCATCGTCGCCGGCTTCGAGGAGCGCGGCATCGACCCCGTCGCCGTTCCTGCCGTCCTCGTGCGCAACCACGGTCCCTTCACCTGGGGCAAGGATGCCGCGCAGGCCGTCTACCACGCCGTCGTCCTCGACGAGTGCTGCAAGATGGCGCGCGACACCGAGATCCTCTCCCCTCACTGCGGCCCGGCGCCCCAGTACCTGCAGGACAAACACTACCTGCGCAAGCACGGCCCGAACGCCTACTACGGCCAGGCCGCCGCTCACTAGTTGGGACAAAAGGGACGGGGGATTATGTCCCAAACGCAAGCGCGGGACGCGATTCCCCGTCCCTTTTTTGATGCCGAGTCAGCTGCAAATGGTCGAGAGGGGCAACAATGCAGGTTGAGCCTGTTTCCTTCGGAAATGTCGGCGGGAGGCCGGCTTTTCTCTATGAGCTTTGTAACGCCGCGGGCATGCAGGTCGCTGTTGCGGACTTTGGCGCGCGCGTAGTGTCCGTGAAGGTGCCGTCTGCTGCCGGCGAGGTCATCGACGTGGTGCTCGGCTACGACGACGCTGCAGGCTACGCGGCCGACGACGCGTGGCTCGGCGCTTCGGTCGGCCGTGTGGTCAACCGTATCGGCGGCGCTTCTTTCCAGCTCGCGGGAAAAACCTACGAGCTCACCGCAAACGAGGGCAAGAACTGCAACCACAGCGGGCGCGACTTCTGGTGCAAGCGCTTCTGGTCAGTCGCGCGCGCGGAGCAGGGGGCCGACGGCGGCCTGGTCGAGCTCGTCCTCGACTCTCCCGACGGCGACCAGGGTTTCCCCGGCGCGATCCAGATGCACCTTACCTATGAGCTCACGGCCAATAACGAGCTGGTCATCACGTATGACGGCACGCCCGACGCGACGACGCTCGTCAACATGACCAACCACAGCTACTGGAACCTCAACGGCTGCGACGGCCGCACCGTGCTCGGGCACCGCCTGACCGTCGACGCCGACTCGTACACCGAGACCGACGACGCGCTCGTCTCGACCGGGCGGATCCTGCCCATCGACGGCACCCCGCTCGACCTCCACGACGGAAAGAAGCTCGCCGACGTCGTTGCGAGTCCCGCGCACTCCATCGTGAACGCCCGCGGCATCGACCACAACTTCGTCCTGCCCGAGGCCGAGGCGGGGGAGGGCAGCTTCATCGGCGCCGGCCGCCGCGCGGCAGAGCTCGTGGGCGACGAGTCGAAGATCCGCATGACGGTGACGACCGACATGCCCGGCATGCAGGTCTATACCGGCAACTACCTCGACGGGGTTCGCGGCAAGGGCGGGGTCGACTACCATGACCACGACGCCGTCGCGCTCGAGACGAACTTCTTTGCCGACGCGATCCACCACCCGAACTTCCCGCAGCCGGTGTTCGGGCCCGACCGTCCGTTCCGTTCCCGCACCGTCTACGCCTTCGCGTGACAAAATAGCCGGGGTGCACGTCCCCGGCTTACGAAAGGACAGCATGGCCAAGGTCACGCTCAAGGACATAGCGAGGGAAGTGGGCCTGAGCCCGACCGCGGTCTCCCTCGTGCTCAACGACCGGCCGTGCAAGATCAGCGCCGAGAGCCGCGCCCGCATCAAGGAGGTCGCGCGCAAGAAGCGCTACATCCCCAACCAGATAGCGCGCAGCCTCGTCACGCAGCACTCACAGACGCTCGGCCTCATCGTCCCCAACATCGAGTCGCGCTTCTTCTCGTCGCTTGCCCGCGCTCTCGAGGTCGCCTGCCGCAAGAGGGGATACCTGCTGCTCATCACCAACTCCGACGACAGCTCCCATAACGACGCAGACCTCGTGCGCCTGCTCGTCAACCGCGGGGTCGACGGCCTCTTTATCGTCGTCGCCGATGAGCTGCGTTATTCGGCCGGGCTCAAGTCGATCCTCGAGCAGCTGCCCGTGCCCTACGTGATGGTCGACCGCTTTATCGAGGGGCTCGACTGCGACCGCGTGGGCTTCAACAACGAGCAGGGCGGCTACCTGGCCACTTCTTATTTGCTCGGGCGCGGGCACGAGCGCATCGCCGCGCTCATCAACAAAGAGTCGAACACCGGCCGCGCGCGCATGGCGGGCTACGAGCGTGCCCTTCGCGAGCACGGCATCGAGCCAGATCCTGAGCTCGAGCTCCACAGCGCCTACTACATCGACGACGCCTTCGAGTCCGCGAAGGGCGTGCTCAAATCGGACGCCACCGCGGTATTCGCGAGCTCGGACAACATCGCGCTCGGCCTGCTCAAGCTTCTCTATGCCGAGGACCTGCGCGTACCGCGCGACTACTCCGTCGTGAGCTACGACAACTCCGCCGCCGACACGCTCTTTGAGCCGGCGCTTACCTCCATCGAGCAGAACTCGCGCGAGCTCGCCGTCGCGGCGCTCAAGCTAATGTTCGCGCGCCTGGAGGAGGACGCCGAATCGCGCGAGCGCTCCGCCTCCGTCACAAAGATCCTGCGCCCGAAGGTTGTCGTCAAGGACTCCGTCCGCTGGCTCTAGCCCCTCGCCTCGCTCCGCGTCCAGGGCCGCGCATCCGAGTTTTTGCCCAGGCGGGCAAGAAACCCCGGTACTTCTTGCAATGTACTAAACAATTGCGCGAGTAAAACGAATTACTCTTAAATTCTCGTAAAGTAAAGCGTTTTACCCTTCTATACTCCAAAACAGTTCACAAACCTCCGGAATCCGCTCCGGGGGAATACGATTTAGGAGGATCAAGCATGGCACAGCCCGTTATTGGCACCCCGTGGCAGAAGCTCGACCACGCCGTCCCCGAGGAGGAGCTCGAGGGCGTCGAGAAGTACTGGCGCGCCGCGAACTATCTCTCGGTCGGCCAGATCTACCTTCGCTCCAACCCGCTGATGAAGAAGGACTTCGTCGACGAGAAGACCGGCGAGAAGCGCGACTTCAGCCGCGCCGACGTCAAGCACCGCCTCGTCGGCCACTGGGGCACCACCCCCGGCGTGAACTTCCTCTTTGGCCACGTCAACCGCCTCATCGCCGACCACCAGCAGAACGCCGTCTTCCTCATGGGCCCCGGCCACGGCGGACCTGCCGGCACCTCCCAGTCCCTGCTCGACGGCACCTACCGCGAGATCCGTCCGGACATCACCGATGACGAGGCCGGCCTCCAGAAGTTCTTCCGCCAGTTCTCCTACCCCGGCGGCATCCCCAGCCACTTCGCCCCCGAGACCCCCGGCTCCATCCACGAGGGCGGCGAGCTCGGCTACACCCTGTCCCACGCCTACGGCGCCGTCATGGACAACCCCTCCCTGCTGGCCGTGGCCGTAGTGGGCGACGGCGAGTCCGAGACCGGCCCGCTTGCCACTTCCTGGCAGTCCAACAAGCTCGTGAACCCCAAGACCGACGGCATCGTCCTGCCGATCCTGCACCTCAACGGCTACAAGATCGCCAACCCGACGATCCTCGCCCGCATCTCCGACACCGAGCTCGCCGAGTTCTTCGAGGGCATGGGCTATGAGCCGCACTTCTTTGTCGCCGGCTTCGACAACGAGTCCCACGCCTCCATCCACCGTCGCTTCGCCAATCTCCTCGAGGAGGTCTTCGACGAGATCTGCGACATCAAGGCCTGCGCCGAGGAGGGCGACGAGACCCGCCCCGTCTACCCGATGATCATCTTCCGCACCCCCAAGGGCTGGACGTGCCCCAAGCACATCGACGGCAAGAAGACCGAGGGCTCTTGGCGTGCCCACCAGGTGCCGCTGGCTTCCGCCAAGGACACCCACGAGCACTTCCGCGTGCTCCGCAGCTGGCTGCGCTCCTACAAGCCCGAGGAGCTCTTCACCCCGGAGGGCCAGATTCGTCCCGAGGTCACCGCGTTCATGCCTAAGGGCGACCTGCGCATCGGCGCCAACCCCAACGCCAACGGCGGCAAGGTCCTCCAGAAGCTCGACCTCCCCGACATCCACGCCCACGAGGTGCCGGTTGCCGAGAAGGGCCACGGCTGGGGCGCCACCGAGGCGGCCCGCGTCTTCGGCGCCTATACCGCCGACGTCCTCGCCAAGAACGACAACTTCCGCATCTTCGGCCCGGACGAGACCGCTTCCAACCGTCTGCAGGACGCCTACAAGTACACCAACAAGCAGTGGGAGGGCGGCTACTACGCCGACGGCGACAACGATGACCTGCTCTATCCGTCCGGTAAGGTCGTCGAGCAGCTTTCCGAGCACCAGTGCGAGGGCTTCCTCGAGGGCTATGTCCTGACCGGCCGTACCGGCGTGTGGAGCTCCTACGAGTCCTTCGTCCACGTCGTCGACTCCATGGTCAACCAGCACTGCAAGTGGCTTGAGGCCACCGTGCGCGAGATCCCTTGGCGCAAGCCCATCGCCGGCCTCAACATCCTGCTCTCCAGCCACGTCTGGCGTCAGGACCACAACGGCTTCTCTCACCAGGACCCGGGCTTCGTCGACCTGCTGCTCAACAAGGCCAACGACACCCACGTCGTCAACGCCTACTACCCCTGCGACGCCAACATGGCCCTCGCCGTCGCCGAGAAGTGCTACACCTCGACCAACTGCGTGAACGCCATCTTCTGCGGCAAGCAGCCGGCCCCGACCTTCATCACCGTCGACGATGCCAAGGCCGAGCTGGCCGAGGGCCTGGCCGAGTGGAAGTGGGCTTCCTCTGCCGACTCCATCGATGACGCCGACCTCGTGATCGCCACCTGCGGCGACGTCCCGACCCTTGAGGCCCTCGCCGCCCTCGACATGCTCAAGAAGCTCGGCGTCAAGGCCACCTTCGTCAACGTCGTCGACCTGCTCAAGATCCAGAACGTGAGCGAGAACGACCAGGCCATCTCCGACGAGCGCTTCGAGGAGTTCTTCGGCCACAACAAGCCGGTCCTCTTTGCCTTCCACGCCTACGCGGGCACCATCCGTCGCCTGATTTGGGACCGTCCGAACCACGACAACTTCCGCGTCCACGGCTACGAGGAGAAGGGCTCCACGACCACGCCGTTCGACATGCTGCGCCTCAACAACATGGACCGCTGGGCGCTCGCGGCCGACGCCCTGCGCCTCGTCGACGCCCAGAAGTACGCCGACCAGATCCAGAAGTGGGAGGACTTCCGCCAGGAGGCTTTCCAGTTCGCCGTCGACGAGGGCTATGACCACCCCGACTTCACCAGCTGGGTGTGGCCCGACGCCGCCGCCAACTCCGAGGGCACGCTCTCCGCTACCCAGATGACCGCGGGCGACAACGAGTAATCCTCCCAGTACTCACGCGCTCGAGTCTTTGCGCGCCCCGGGACCGCGAGAGCCGCGGTGCCGGGGCGCGTTTTTTGAGGGCGGGGGCGCTGCGCCCCGTCGGCCCGTGCCCCGCCGCACCCCGCCGGCGCGCCCCGCCGCGCGCCTGTACCTCATTGCAGATATTGGGTACAATCGGCTGTACGCCGCGCGAGCGGCCGAATCTTGAT
>NZ_DAWEMK010000012.1:0-550 GCF_052362415.1 Paratractidigestivibacter sp.
GCGACACCGATGAGATGGGCGGCAACGCGGTGTTCCGCATGAAGGAGTGGTGGTCGTACGCCAGGTGCTCCTTTGCCGATCCGCAGTCCGTTCACCGTGCCGTGAGAAAGCTCCGTCGTGCCGACGAGTACGAGGCGGCTGTGCGGCAGATCTTTGCCACTGAGCTTCTCGCGGATGAGCCGCGGTATAGCTAGGCCTGGCGGCGCGCACTTCTTTCCAAGGCCTCGGCCTAAAAATAGTTGCATAGTTTACCTACCTTTGCAAAGGTGGGTAAACGTGCGTGCCGGTGCCGGAGAACTCCCACGACCTGCGGTTTTGCAAATGGTTGCATCTTTTACTTACCTTTGGAAAGGTAGGTAAAAGATGAAATTAACTAGCCGCAGCGGCTTTTGCAGGCAAGAAGTGCGCTTGGTCTCCAATTATCGACATATGTCAAAAAAGACTTGCAAACCTGACGCATCGGCGTATCCTTATTTCTGTCATAAGTCAGAAATAAGGAGCAGGAAGCATGGCGGGTCGCCGGCAGAAGATCAGAAACGTCGGAGCGGAG
>NZ_DAWEMK010000012.1:560-26572 GCF_052362415.1 Paratractidigestivibacter sp.
GCCCGGCGAGCGGGCGCGACATCACGCTAGCGGTCGACGAGCTCGAGGCGCTGCGCCTCGTGGACCTCGAGCATCTGAGCCAGGCCGAAGCTGCCGAGCGCATGGGCGTCGCCCGCGCCACGGTGGCGGCCATCTGCGATCGCGCCCGCGCAAAGGTCGCCGACGCGCTGGTCAACGGCCGGTGCCTGGTCGTCTCCGGCGGCAACGTCGCCTATGCCTCCGCTCCGCAAGCCGACGCCGAGCCTTGGCCGGCAAAGAGGGAGAGCGCTATGAGAATCGCGGTCACGTACGACAACGGCAACGTCTTCCAGCACTTCGGTCGCACCGAGCAGTTCAAGATCTACGACGTCGAGGACGGCAAGGTCGTCTCTTCCCAGGTCGTGGGCTCCAACGGCGCGGGCCACGGCGCGCTTGCCGGCGTGCTTGCCGACGGCGGCGTCAACATCCTCATCTGCGGCGGCATCGGCGGCGGCGCCATCAACGCGCTCTCGCAGACCGGCATCGACATCTATGCGGGCGCCCAGGGCGACTGCGACGCCATCGTCGCCGCCTTCCTCGCCGGCGAGTTCGAGCAGGTCGAGAACGCCACCTGCGACTGCCACGGCGAGGGCCACGAGCACGGCTACGAGGGATGCGGCTGCGGCGGCCACGGCCACGGCGAGGGCCACTCCCACGAGGACGGCCACTGCTGCTGCCACTAAACGGCGCGGGCAGAGTCTATAAAGAAGCGCGGCCGGCGGGGTCATTTCCTGCCGGCTGCGCTGCGCTGCGGCCTTCGAGGCGCAGGCCGCCGGTCGAGACCAGCCGATAGTCCCGCGCGTCTTGCCGCCCGCCCTTCTTGGCGTCCCACGTGGTTTATACGGGCCTGAACGGGGATAAACTCACAGCATTGAACAAGTTTTGAGCAGGGCGATCGGAGCGAGGGAGAGGTCGGCGCGGACGCGTCGGCCATACACAATGAGAAGCGCCTTCTTTAAAGACACCGTGCGCTCCGTCACTCATTCGCTGGGGCGCTTCATAGCCATCGCGGTCATCGCCGCCCTGGGCACGGGCTTCTTTGCGGGACTGCGCATGACGGGGCAGGACATGCTCCTTGCGGGCGACGAGTACTACGACGGCACGAACCTCTGCGACGCGCGCGTGGTCTCGACGGTGGGCCTCGATCAGTCGCAGGTGGACCAGCTGCGCGCCGTCGCCGGCGTCGACGGCGTGATGCCCGCCTACGAGGCGGACGCCACCTCGGACGTGGCCGGCGAGCAGTGCACGCTGCGGTTCCACTCGCTCGACGTCGATGCCGCAAAGGCGTGCTCCTACGCCGAGGCAGCCGCTGTCTCCGGCGACGCCGACTACATCAACCGCCCCCTGCTCGTGAGCGGCTCTTGGCCCGAGGCGCCGGACGAGTGCCTGCTCTCGGCCGACCAGGTCTGGCCGGGCGAGGTGAAGTTGGGCGATAAGGTCCGGCTGCTCGAGGGCATGCAGGACCTGGACAAGACCTTCTCGGTGCGGGAGTTCACCGTCGTAGGCTTTGTGCACTCCTCGTACTACACCTGCTCAACGAATGCGGGGACGACTTCGCTCGGAAGCGGCAGGCTCACGAGCTATGTCTACGTCCCTGCTGACGCGTTTGCGCAGGATTATCCCTATACCGAGGCCTTTATAACCGTCGAGAGCGCCCGCGAGCTGCAGTGGGGGACCGACGCCTACCGGGCCAAGGTCGATGAGGTCGTCGACCGCATCGACGGCATGTCGGACGAGCTTGCGGCGGGCCGCGTCGACGACCTCCGATCCGAGGCGCAGGAAAAGCTTGACGAGAAGCGCGCCGAGTTCGAGCAAAAGAAGGCCGACGCGCAGGCGCAGCTCGACGACGCACAGGCAACCCTCGACGACTCCAAGGCCCAGCTCGATGCCGCCGCACGGAAGCTCGAGTCCTCTCGGGCGACCATCGCGTCGAGTGAGGCGGAGCTCACCGATGGCCAGGCGCAGTACGAATCCGGGGTCTCGGCGCTGGTACAGAAGCGCGCCGACGCGAGCGCGGCGTTCGACCAGGCGCAGAAGCAGATCGACGACGGCTGGGCGTCCTATGAGGATGCCGTGGGCACGCGCGCGGGCCTTGTGGAGAAGCGCGACGAGGCGAATGAGGGGTTAGGGCAACTCAATGACGGAATCGCGAAGGCCGAGGCAGGCATCGCCCAAGCTCAGGTGAACATCGACTCGCTTACCGCGACGATTGCGCAGCTTCAGGCCGAGCTCGATGCGCTCGACCCGGCGGCGGAGGGCTACGCGGAGCAGAAAGCCGCGCTCGAGGCGCAGAAGGCCACTTGCGAGCAAAAGCTCGCCGAGGCCCAGGCGGCCCTTCCCGCGCTCGAGGCGCAGAAGGCGGACCTCGAGGGAAAGAAGACCACGACAGAGGTCGGCATCCAGCAGCTCGACGACGGCATCGCCCAGATCGACGCGCAGGTCGCCGGCGTGCCCGAGCGGCTTGACGCGGCCGCCTCCGAGCTCGCCGCCCAGAAGGTTGCCGCCGAGCAGGGCTTTGCCGACGCCCAAGCAGAACTCGATGCCGCCGCGACGCGTCTCGATGCCGGCTGCCGACAGCTCGCCGATGGTAAGGCGCAGCTGGCTGCTGGCCAGTCCGAGTACGACGACGGCCTTGCACAGTGGAAGGCCGGCGCCGAGGAGCTCGCCGCCAAGCGCGCCGAGGCGCAAGGCGAGTTTGCCGATGCCGAGAGCCAGCTCACCGACGCGCAAGCGAAGGTGGACGACATAGCTGCCAGGGACGCGGCCGTCTACACCCTCGACCTCACCAAGAACATCGGCGCCGAGAGCTTCCGCTCCGACGCGGGCCGCATCGACAAGATCGCCCAGGTGTTCCCCTTGATCTTCTTCCTCGTGGCGGCGCTCGTCTCGCTCACCACCATGACGCGCATGGTCGACGAGGATCGCGTGCTCATCGGCACGTACAAGGCGCTCGGTTACTCGAAGGCCAAGATCTCGTCGAAGTACCTGCTGTACGCCGCCGTCGCGAGCGGCATCGGGTCGGCCATCGGCATCGTGGTCCTCTCGATCTTCTTGCCATGGTTCATCATGGGCGCGTACGCCATCATCTATCCACTGCCGTGCCGGCCCGTGCCCATCGACGTGGGCATCGCGCTTGCGTCGGCGGGGCTCGGCGTGGGCATAACGGTGGCTGCGACCTGGGCCGCAGTGTCCGCAACCCTGCGTGAGAAGCCCTCCGAGCTCATGCTTCCGCGCGCCCCGAAGGCCGGCAAGCGCATCCTGCTCGAGCGCGTGAAGCCGGTGTGGCGCCGGATGTCCTTCAGCTGGAAGGTCACAGCGCGCAACCTCTTCCGCTACAAGCGCCGCCTGTGCATGACCATCATCGGCATTGCCGGCTGCACAGCGCTGCTGCTCACGGGCTTGGGGCTTCAAAACGCTATCAACGACATCATCGACAAGCAGTTCGGCGAGCTCTACCACTACAACACGACCGTGCGCATGGACGCCGACGTCACCGACGCGCAGCGCGATGCTGTGGTGGACCGCGTGGCCGCCGACTCCCAGGGCGACCGCGCCTGGATTTTTGCCGACAACGCCGTCGCGCGCATCGCGGGGGCAACGGATGACGACGACGACCAGCGCGTCGAGATCGACGTTCCGCAGGACGAGAACGCCTTCGGCCGGCTCGTCACCATGCGCACGAGGCTGGGCCACGAGCCGCTCGCGCTTACCGACGACGGCGCGCTCATCACCGAGAAGCTTGCGACGCGCCTCGGTGTCAAAGCCGGCGACGTCATCGCGGTCTACGACGAGGACACCATCGGCAACGCTACGGGCGAGCCCCGCGAGGTGCGCATCGACGGCGTGATGGAGTACTACATCGGCCAGGTCGTCATCATGTCGCCGGAGGCCTACAAGAAGGTCTTCGGCCAAGAGCCCGCGCCCAACGCCCTGTACGCAGGCGTCTCCGAGGACGCCAAGGTGCGCTCTGCGCTCTCCGCCGACGTCTTGGGCATGGACGGCGCAAAGACGCTCATCTACAACGACGAGACCATCAACAGCTATCGCAACATGCTCAAGAGCGTCGACTCGGTCGTCGTCGTGCTCGTGGTCGCCGCCGCGCTTCTTGCCTTCGTGGTGCTCTACAACCTGACGAACATCAACATCGCCGAGCGCGTGCGCGAGATCGCGACCCTGAAGGTCCTCGGCTTCAAGCCGCACGAGGTCGATGCCTATATCTACCGCGAGACGCTGCTGCTCGCGCTCATCGGCGCGGTCGCGGGCCTGGTGCTCGGTGTCTATATGGAAGGCTTCGTCGTGGTCACGGCCGAGGTCGACCAGGTCATGTTCGGCCGCGAGATCCACCCCCAGAGCTTCTTGCTCGCCTTCGCGCTCACGATGGTCTTTGCCGTGGCGGTGACCGTCGCCATGCGCGGCAAGCTCCGCCGCATCAACATGGTCGAGAGCCTAAAGAGCGTCGATTAGCGGCTGCCGGCAAATAAGCGCCGGGGCGGGTGCGCAGCAACATCGACGCCCACCCGCCCCGGTGCCCAGGCTTTACGCCGGCGGTCTGCGCGATCATCGCATGCCACCAGTCGATGTCGTGCATGTACTCGAGTTGTTCGGGCGTCCAAGACGTGAGCAGGCATTCGGGCAGCTCGCTGTGACAGTCATGCACCATGCCGGGGATCGAGAGGTAAAGCTTGCCTTCGTCCGCTACGTACGGAAGGAGCTTCTTGCCGAGGTAGTCGGGGTCGCGACCGTAGTAGTTGTACGAGTCGATGCTCACCACGGCGTCGAAGAAGCCCGGCAAGAAGGGCAGGCCCTTGGCGGCATCGGCCTTCACCGGGTGGATACGGCTCGCGGGCACGCCCATCTGGTCGAAGAACGCGCGGTTCTCGTCGGGGTCGCTCCAGAGGTCGACGGCATAGACGTCGAGGCCGTACTCGCGCGCGAGCATGACGCTCGTGATGCAGCTTCCGCTGCCGAGGTCGCACACGCGGCTCCCGCACGGGAGGTCGGCGCCGTCGAGTAGCTCCTCGCAGAGCTTGAGCGGGTTGGGGCCCATGATCTTAGAACGGACAAGGCTGAGGTCAAAGCTGTTTGACTTGGGGAAATTAGACACAACTGTCCCTATTCGTTGTCGTTTGCAGGTTTGCGGTCGCCCCCTTGCGTGGTCGGGCGATCAAGAAAACCTAACGAACAAGGACCAAAAAGACATCCCCTTACAGAGTCGTGGCGGGCGTCTGCCCACCGATTGAGGCAATCATAGTCCTCGCGAGGGCGTTTGGTGAGTGACATTCGTCCTGACCTGGTGCGTCTTTCCGAGATGCTCTCAGAATTTGGATATAATTCTGAGAGAAAGTGACACGAAGGGAGGCGCTATGAATATACGACCCGTGTCCGACCTGAGGAATCATTACTCGGATGTCGAGAAGGACGTCGAGACCGAAGGCCCTGTGTTTCTTACCAAAAACGGCCGCGGCTCGATGGTCGTGATGAGCTTTGACCAGTATCGCCGCGTGAACGATACCGTGGAGCAGGCGCTCGATGCCGCTGATCGGCAGGCGGCGACGATGCCGTTGCGCTATTCGCACGAGGAGGTCTTTGGCTCGGTGAGGGAGATGCTTGCCCATGGCGCCGAAGCCCAAGCGCTATAAGCTTCGCTACCTGCCGCTGTTTTGGGAGGACCTGAGCCAGGCGGCAAGCTACATCGCATTTGACCTGAAGAATCCCGCGGCAGCTGAGCGTCTGGTCGACTCCGTCGAAGTCGGTATTCTCGACCACCTGAAGAATCCAACGATGGCGCCTGTCTATCACACAACTCGAAATCGGCCGTTGCCGTATTACTGGTTTGCTGTTGGTAATTACAGAGTGTTCTACGTTGTGATTGAAAATACAGTGGAAGTGCGCCGCTTTCTCTATCGCGCGCGAGATATCGAATCATTGATTCATTGATGCTCAGGCCAGAATGGGGGAATTGGACATTCTTCTTTACGAGCGGGCGCCTTCTGCGGGCGCCCGCCCTTATTTCCGACACAGCCATGGGCGATAATGGCGGCCTTACGAACTGAGGATTGGACCATCGCATGATTCTGTACTTCAGCGGAGAGGGGAATAGCCGTCACGTCGCTGAGCGCATTGCCGAGCGCGTGGGCGACACCGCTGTGTCTATCGAGAAGTACAAGGGCGAGGCGGCGCCCCGCATCGTCATCGACGAAGGCGATTACCTGGGCTTTATTGCCCCGACGTACTGCTGGGGACTGCCGGCTCCTGCTGCCGACTTCCTCGAGCGTGCCTCGTTTTACGTGGTGGAGGGGGCCTACGTCTTTACCGCCACGACGTTTGGCACGACTGCCGGCCAGACCACGCGCCTTGTCGCCGACCTGCTGCGAAAGCAGGGCGTCCAGACGACGGCCCAGTTTAGTGTCCAGATGCCGGACACCTGGACGCCCCTGTTCGACCTCTCCGACAAGCAGAAGGTCGCGAAGATCAACGCTGCCGCGGAGGTCCAGATCGACGAATGCGCCGACATGGTGAGCAAGCGCGTTGCCGGCAACCACGTTCGTCGCGAGATTCCGATGCTCGCTTCAAAAATCTACTACCGCCTCGGCGTCCCGGCATGCCAGGACACGAGCAAGTTCACCGTCGACGTGGACGCCTGCGTGGGCTGCGGGCTGTGCGCGAGGCGATGCCCTGTCGACGCCATCCAGATGCACGGCGGCCTGCCCACCTGGTCTAAGGCCCAGTGCGCCGCCTGTCTGCGCTGTCTGCACAGCTGCCCCAAGTTCGCCATTCAGCGCGGCCCCAAGACCCGCTCTCACGGGCAGTACCTGCACCCGTAGCCGGCCTTCGGCGTCGCGCGACGGTGGCTAGGCCGCGACGGCGACGGCGGTGCTGTCGGCGTCCTTCTTGCCAAAGGTCTTCGCGGGATGGATGGCCAAGGCGGACGAGACGATCAAGATCGCGGTCACGCAGAGGCTGATGGGGTAGACGAGCATGATCGTCTGGAAGTCGTGGTGTACGGGGAACACGCCGAACACCCACCAGAAGCGGATGCCGCAGATGCCGAGCGCGGTTAGAATCGCCGGCGCGAGCGAGATGCCGAAGCCGCGCAGGTAGCCTGAGAAGTTCTCGTAGCACATCGAGAAGATATAGGCAGGGAAGATCGAGCACACGCGGATGTAGCCGATGCTCACCACGTTGGGGTCGCTGTTGAAGACCGCGAGGATCGACTTCCCAAAGAAGACCACGCTCGCCACCGTGGCGATGGCGACCACCAGGTCCTCGGCCAGGCAGACTTTGAGCACCTGCTTGCAGCGGGGGATGTCGCGCGCGCCGAAGGCCTGGCCGACGAAGGTGGTGCAAGCCTGGCTGAAGGAGTTCAGCAGGTTATAGAACACGTACTCGAGGCTCATGGCTGCGCTCGAGGCGGCCATGACCTCGGTGCCGAGCGAGTTGATGCCTGCCTGGATGATGGTGTTTGCCAAGGCGAAGACCGCGGATTGAAGGCCCGCCGGAAGGCCGATTTTGACGATGCGCGCGAGGACGGCGCCGTCGACGCGCAGCTTGCGAGGGTCGAGGCGCACGGGCGAGTCGGTCGTGGTGAGCCTATAGAAGAGCGTGGCCGCGCTAAGGGTGTAGGCGATCGCGGAGGCTGCGGCCAGGCCGGCGACGCCCCAGTGGAGCACGGAAACAAACACGAGGTCGAGCCCGACGTTCACCACGGTGGACATCATAAGTGCCTGCAGCGGCATGCGCGTGATGCCGACGCTTCTGAAGATGGCCGCCTCGAAGTTGTACAGCAGGATCGACGGCATGCCGAGCAGGTACACGCGCAGGAAGAGCGCGGCCGTCGGCAGGGTCTCGACGGGGACGGAGAGCGCGGCCAGCAGGGCCTCGGCGTGGACCTCGCCGATAATCACTACGGCGAAGCCGATGAGCGACATGAGGACCGAGGTGTGGACGGCGCGGGTCACGGTTTGCTGGTCGTCCCTGCCGATGGCGTTGGCGATGACCACATTGGTGCCGAGCGAGATGCCGATGAACAGATTGAGTATTAGGCTCATGATCGGCGTGTTCGCGCCGACCGCGGCCATGCCGAGGGTGCCTTCCGGGCCAGGGACCTGGCCGATGACGACCGTGGCGATGAGGCTCGAGAGCTGCTCGAGGATGTTGGTGGCGGCCACGGGGAACGCAAAGAGCGGGATGGCTTTCCATAGGTTCCCGGTGAGCATGCCCTTGTCTTCCATGGGGTGAGTCCTTAGGGGTTTGAGCAGGAGTTTTATGCCAAGTACACGACATCCTACACCCTATTCAGGCGGCTGAACCGAAAGCTATAACCCCTTCAGATACGGTGCCGTGCTCGCAATGTTACCTGCCTATATGTTCTTGTTTGATGCGCGCTGCATGTATTGCTGAATTCGGAGTCTCCATCGGATTTCTTAGGTGAAAAAGCGCATTTTGTAAGAATATGCGGCTAGAAAAAACAACATTCCGTAGGAATTTGGCTAATATAAATCCAGCATTTTGTCACTCTGGCAAGAAGACGGCGAGGTATTCAATGCTAAGGCGCAAGGTAACAAAAGTACTTGAAGCATGGGCGGGGTCGTCCAGAACCAAGGCGCTTCTTGTCACGGGCGCGCGACAGATTGGCAAAAGCTACTCGATTCGCGAGCTCGGAAAAACGAAGTTCGGTACCTATATCGAGCTCAACCTCTACGAGAACAAGCGGGCGAGAAGTGCGCTTCTTGCCGCGAAGACCGCTTCCGAATTCGTGAGTCGCGTTTCGATTTTATCGGGCACCCCCATAGTTGAGCGCGACACGCTTGTATTCATAGATGAGATTCAGGAAGCTCCGGACCTAATGACCATGGTCAAGTTTCTCGTAGATGACGGAAGATGCGCGTGGGCATTCTCTGGATCAATGCTCGGCACCGAATTTAAGGGCATTCGCTCTTACCCTGTTGGGTCTGTTCATGAGGTCACTATGCGGCCTTTGGACTGGGAAGAGTTCTGCTGGGCCGTGGGAACGTCAGACGACGCTCTGCGAGCAGTCTCCGATTGCTGCGAGCGAGAGGAGACCGTCCCGACCTATATTCACGACGCACTTCTTTCCAACTTCAGAACCTATCTGGTTGTGGGCGGTATGCCTGAGGCAGTCTTACGTTTAATTGAATCGCGGGGAGACCTTGCAAGCGTTCGCATGGTACAGGCGGACCTAAATAAGCAATACAAACGAGATATTTCGAAATACGCCGGGCCGAGGACTCTGCAGGTCCAGAGCATCTTCGATCAGTTGCCGGTACAGTTGGAGGGGGACTCTCAGCGGTTCGTGATCAATTCAATTGACCCTTCCGCGAGGTTCGAGAAGTATCAGCGTGATTTCGTGTGGTTGCAGAATGCGGGGGTGGCGCTGAAGACAGAGCTTGTCGACGAGCCGAAATCGCCGCTGCGAAAGACGGCGAATGCAGGTAAGTTTAAGCTTTATCAGTCAGATACCGGCATGCTTATGGAGCGTTACCCAAGGGAAATCGCTCAGGCGGCGTATCTTGATGATAAAGATCCGAACCTCGGCGGCATCTACGAGAACGCGGTTGCGCAGGAACTGACTGCGCAAGGTCACGAGCTCTTTTATTACCAGACGAAAAAGCGAGGCGAGGTGGACTTTGTTGTGGACGGTCCCAAGGGAAAAGCCGTTGCTGTCGAGGTCAAGTCTGGCAGGTATTATCATGCCCACGCGGCGCTCGATCGCTTGCTGACGACTCCAGAATACGGGGTTGATCTTGGTATCGTTTTGTCGAGGGGGAACGTTGAGAGGGCGGGCAAGGTGCTCTATTTACCTCTCTATGCGATGTTTGTCTTACCCCTCTACCTTTGCGGAGGGCACGACGATGGGTTCAGAGTCGAGATCGCGAATATCTAAGTGGTGAAAGATGCGGCGCCTCCCCTTTCTTGGAGATCGAGAATCGGGAGGTTTTTCATGCTTGCTCGCGTTCTGGCCGGATGCTAGAGTGTGAAACACCCGAGGGTCCCAAGACCCGACTCCTGGCACAAAGGGCGTTTGCGCCCTTAGGAGATGCCGGCGGCGTTTGTGCCTGCTGCCGGATTCCATCCAAGTACAACCTCATAGCAAGAGCTCTGGCGCATGCGGCTGCCATTCTTGGCTGCTGTTCCTGCGCGTCAGCTGACGCCGCGCCTGAGGTTGTTGCGTCTTTCCCTCGGAAGGAGCTCAATATGGGCGAGCACACCATCATCTATCAACCTCAAATCATCCGCGAGACGGCCGAGGGCCTTAATCGCCTCGACATCAGAGACGAGATGCTTGGCCGGCGCGAGCTCGAACTCATGACGCCCGTGGACGCCGAGTCGTGCGCCACCGTTATCCGCGGTCTGCTTTACCTGCAGCATCAGGACCCGGAAGCACCCGTGACGCTCTACATCAACAGCCCGGGCGGAGAGGTCCAAAACGGCCTTGCGCTCTATGACGTCATGCGCGCCGTGAGCTGCACCATCCGTACCGTCTGCCTGGGCGTGGCGGCGAGCATGGCGGCGCTTCTGTTCATCGCCGCCGACGAGCGCGAGGTCCTGCCGCACAGCCGCATCATGATCCACGACCCGCTCATCAGCGGCGGTGTCGGTGGCAGCGCCCTGTCCGTTAAGGCCCGCGCCGACGACCTCATGCGCATCCGCGACATCACGGCCAGCGTTATCGCGCGCCATAGCGGCATGTCGCTCGAGCGCGTCTTCGAGCTCACGGCATCCGATACCTACTTTGAGGCGAAGGAAGCCGCGGAGGCAGGCCTTGCGGACCGCATCATCACGAGGCTCTAGCGCCGCACGCTCTGTATCGCCACCGTCTACCGGCGCGAACGCATCGCGCAGAAAGCGAGAAACCCATGATTGAGAATGAGGCGACTCCCCGCGCCGCCTATGCGGGCGAGCTTCTCCTTACTTGCGTCTATGCCGTTCGGGTCTCATCGGGCCTCGGGCCCCTTTCGTGGTGCTGACGGGGAATCGTCTACCTTTGTACCCATACCGAGAAATTAGATAGTTAGACAATCGTCTAAATAACGAGTAGGATAGCCGTGCACTGCAAAACACGACCGAAGGAGGGTCTATGCCGGGGGAGGGCTTCAAGGCGCTCGCCGACCCGACGCGGCGGCGCATCCTCGAGCTTTTGCGCGACGGCGACCTCACGGCGGGCGAGCTCGCCGAGCACTTCGACATAAGCAAGCCGTCGCTCAGCCACCACCTCGCCACGCTCAAGTCGGCGGGCCTCGTGAGCGATGAGCGCCGCGGCCAGAACATCGTCTACAGCCTGAACACCACCGTTATGCAGGACCTCATCGGGTGGTTTCTTGGCTTCTCGCAAAGTACGGAGGAACACAAATGATCAATGGCAAGAAGGGCGACGGCATCATGCCCGCCGCCGATACGAGCAAGAACTCCGGCATCCCTGCGCGCGTGTGGGCTGCGCTCATCGCCGTGTGCGTGGCCAACGTCGCCGGGCACCTTGCTGTGTTGCCAAGCCTGCCCGCGCAGATCCCCGTCCACTGGGGCGCCGACGGAACGGTCAACGGTTGGGGCCCGAGCTGGACGGTCGCGGCGCTGGGTTTTCTGCCCCTGGTGCTGCTCGCGACGCTCTGGCTGGTTCCGCGCATCGACCCCAAGGGCGCGGCGTATGCCAAGTCCGGCAGGTTCTACCTGGGGTTCGTCATCGCGTTCACGGTGTTCATGTGCGGGATGACCTGGCTTTCCGAGTTGACGGTCTGGGGCGTCGTGCCGCAGACGGGCGCCGTGGGCATCATTGTGACGACGGCTATCGGGGTCCTGTTCATCGGCATGGGCAACTACCTGCCGCGCGTTCGCCAGAACTACACCATGGGCGTCAAGACCCCGTGGGCGCTCGCCGACCCCGAGAACTGGCGGCGTACGCAGCGCTTCGGCGGCAAGTGCTTCGTCGTCATGGGGGTGGGCTTCATCGCCTTCGGCTTTACGGCGTCTGCGCTGCCCGATGGGGCCGCCGCCGCAGGCATCGCGGCGATCGCCCTTATTCCCATGGCGGCGATGTATCTCTACTCGTATCTGATTTGGCGCAAGGCGGGCGGGCGCTAGGCCATAAATGCGCATAAATCACGAAAACGAAGTGACCTTCTTTGCATAGGATTGAACGGCTCATCGGGGTATCATGCTTTTTCGAAAGGGGAAATCAGCATGAGACTCGATGAGCTTGAGATCGGCAAGGACGCGATCATCGCGTCGGTTGAATCGGACGACGCGGCGCTGCGCCAGCACATTCTGGATATGGGGCTTACGCCCGGTACCGAGGTCACCATGATGAAGCTCGCCCCCATGGGCGACCCCATGGAGATCCGGCTGCGAGGCTATGAGCTCACGCTGCGGCGCGCGGACGCGAGCCGCATCGAGCTCGCGGGCATCCACAATACCGATGCGGTCCCGCGCGACGCCCCGCGCGCCTCCGAGACCGCGCACCCAGCGCTCGGCGAGGGCTACCACCCGCGCCGCTCGCCCAAGGCCATCCCCGAGGGCAGCCCCATCGCGTTTGCCCTCGCGGGCAACCAGAACTGCGGAAAGACGACCCTCTTCAATCGCCTGACCGGGTCGAACCAGCATGTGGGCAACTTCCCGGGCGTCACCGTCGACCGCAAGGACGGTCAGATCCGCAACCATCCCGAGGCCACCGTCACCGACCTGCCCGGCATCTACTCGCTCAGCCCCTACACGGGCGAGGAGGTCGTGAGCCGCCAGTTCATCCTCGACTCGCGCCCCGACGCGATCATCGACATCATCGACGCGACCAACATCGAGCGCAATCTCTACCTGACCCTGCAGCTCATGGAGCTCGATCGGCCCATGGTCATCGCGCTCAACATGATGGACGAGGTCACGGCCAACGGCGGCACCATCGACGTCAACCTGCTCGAGAGCCTGCTCGGCGTGGCCGTGGTGCCCATCTCGGCGGCGAAGAACGAGGGCATCGACGAGCTCGTCGAGCACGCCATGCACGTCGCACGGTACGGCGAGAAGCCCGGGCGCATCGATTTCTGCCCGGGAGACGCCGACTCCGGCGACCATGGCGCGCTACACCGCTGCATCCACGGCATCGCGCACTTGGTGGAGGACCACGCGGCAGCCGCTCAGGTGCCGCTGCGCTTCGCCGCGACGAAGCTCGTCGAGGGCGACGAGCTCGTCATCAAGGCCCTCGGCCTCGACAAGAACGAGCTCGACGGCATCGAGCACATCATCCGCCAGATGGAGGAGGAGTCCGGCAGCGACCGCATGTCGGCGCTGGCCGATATGCGCTTCAGCTTCATCGAGCAGGTCTGCGCCGCGTGCGTGGTCAAGCCGCACGAGAGCGCGGAGCACAAGCGATCCGTCGCCATCGACCGCGTGCTCACGGGCAAGTGGACGGCCATCCCGATGTTCCTGCTGATCATGGGCCTCGTGTTCTGGCTCACGTTCGGCGTGGTGGGCGCGGCGCTCCAGGGCCTGCTTGAGCAGCTGGTCGCCGTGGTGATCGCAGCCGCGGACGCGGGGCTGGCCGCCTTCGGCACGAACCCGGTCGTGCGCTCGCTCGTGGTCGACGGCGTGCTCACGGGCGTGGGCAGCGTGGTCTCGTTCCTGCCCATCATCGTGGTTTTGTTTCTTTTGCTGTCCATCCTGGAGGACTCGGGCTACATGGCCCGCGTCGCCTTCGTCATGGATAAGTTCCTGCGCCGGTTCGGGCTTTCCGGTCGCAGCTTCGTCCCGATGCTGATCGGCTTCGGCTGCAGCGTGCCGGCCGTGATGTCCACGCGCACGCTGCCGTCCGACCACGACCGCAGGATGACGGTCATGCTCACGCCGTTCATGAGCTGCTCGGCGAAGCTGCCGGTGTACGGGCTTCTGTGCGCTGCCTTCTTCCCGCAGGCGACGGTGCCGGCCATGGTCTCGCTCTACGTGCTCGGCATCCTCGTGGGCATGGTCGTCGCGGTGATCCTCAACCACACGGCGTTCAAGGGCGAGCCCGTGCCCTTCATCATGGAGCTGCCGAACTACCGCATGCCGAGCGCAAAGACGACCCTCCAGCTCGCGTGGGACAAGGCCAAGGGCTTCATCACGAAGGCGTTCACGATCATCTTTGCCGCGTCGGTGGTTATCTGGTTCCTGCAGACCTTCGACGTGCGCTTCAATGTGGTGACCGACCAGTCGCAGAGCATGCTCGCGGGGCTCGGCGGCCTCATCGCGCCGGTGTTCGCGCCACTCGGCTTCGGTGATTGGCGCGCGGCGACCGCGCTCGTGTGCGGCCTCATGGCCAAGGAGAGCGTGATCTCGACGCTGACGGTGCTGCTCGGCTCGACCTCGGTGGCGGCGCTGTCCGGGCTCTTCGCGCCGGCGACGGCGTACGTCTTCCTGGTGTTCACGCTGCTGTACCCGCCGTGCGTGGCCGCCATCGGCACGGTTCGCTCCGAGCTCGGCGGGCGCTACGCCGCCGCGGTCTTCGTGCTGCAGATCGCCGTTGCGTGGGTCGTCGCGTTCCTCGTTCACGCGTTGATCGTTTTGCTGTAGCCGCCGCTCCGCGACGGGCGTCGCCGACGCTGGTAGAATGGACGCACTGCTGTTATCTGCGTCGGAGGCATCCTTAGGCCAACATACACTCGCGTTGCGCGTCGTGCTCGCCGCGGCGCTCGCATTCTCGGCCGCCATCGTGCCTGCGCCGGTCACGGCGACCGCCGCCGAGCAGCAGCAGACGAGGACCATCCGCGTGGGCTACCTTCTTGACAACCAGGGGTTCGAGTTCGGTAGCCCGGACACCTACATGTCCGGGTGGGCTACGAGTATCTCCAAGACCTCAGCTACCACGCGAAGGGCTGGAAGTACGAGTACGTCACGGGCACGTTCTCCGAGCTCATGGCTATGCACGAGGCGGGCCAGATCGACCTCATGACGAACATCTCGTACACGCCCGAGCGCGCCGAGAAGCTCCTGTACTCCACGAACCCCTCCGGCAAGGAGCGCTACTACATCTACGTGAAGTCCGACCGCGACGACCTCACCGCCGGCGACCCGCAGTCCCTCCAGTGAAAGACGATCGGCGTGAACCCCGGCGTCCAGCAGACCGAGTCGGGAAAGAAGTGGCTCGCCGACGAGGGCATCGACGTCAACTTCAAGGAATACGCGACCGGAAACGACATCTTCAAGGCGCTCACCGACGACGAGGTCGACGCCATCATCATGAACGACACGCTCTCGTCCGGCGACGCCCTGCCCGTCTATTACGTGGGCGAGAGCGACTATTACTTCACCGTGCCGAAGAGCCGCCCGGACATCATGGCCGAGGTCAATTCCGCCATGGCCCAGATCCAGGCGTCCAACCCGCGCTACAACGACGAGGTCAAGACCCGCTATTCCGTAAGCAACGGCGGCAGCTCGTCTTTGACCAAGGCCGAGCGTGCCTGGCTCGACGCGCGCGGAAACACCGTGACCTTCGGCTACCTGGAGAACACCCGCCGTACTCCCAGACCGGCGAGAAGGGCGACCTCGAGGGCGCGCTCTCGGCGCTGACCGACGACCTCAAGGGCGCGCTCGGCAGCGTGGCGGTCCGCCCGAACTCGACGGTCTCGGCGGACCTCCTGAAGGCCCGCTTTCCCGGCGCGGACGTGACCGAGTACGGCGACACCACGTCGTGCTTCGCTGCGCTCGCCGATGGCCGCGCACGCTCCGTGGTCATCCCGGTGACGACGCTCGACGCGGCCCACGAGCAGAACGACCTCAGCGGGTACAAGACCTCCGAGCTACCGGGCACGGTGAGTCTCGCGGTGTGGATGCGCCAGGACGACCCGATGTTGCTGACCATCGTGAACAAGGGCATCGCTAACGCCAAAGAGAACCTCATCGCGGGCACCTATACCAACGACTCCTACGGCGAGAAGGAATCCTCGCTCGTCAAGTTCGTGCGATTCCACCAGACGGGGCTTATCACTGGCGCCGCGGTGGTGCTCCTGGCCACGGTGTCCGTCCTCGCCTGGGCGCTGCGCCGCGCGCAAGGCCCAGGCCGAGGCGCAGGCTGCCAATGCCGCCAAGTCGGCGTTTCTCGCCCGCATGAGCCACGACATCCGCACGCCGCTGAACGGCATCATCGGGCTTTTGGGCATCAACGACGCGCACAAGGACGACGCCGAGCTCGTGGCGCAGAACCGCGCGAAGGCCCATGTGGCGGCGGACCACCTGCTCAGCCTGATCAACGATGTGCTCGACATGAGCAAGATAGAGGACCGCAAGGTCGTGCTGGAGCACAGGTCGTTCGACCTCCCCAAGCTTCTGGGTGAGGTGCTCGTGGTCGGCAGGCTGCGCGCCTCCGAACTCGGTGTCGAGGTCGTGGAGGAGGGGCGCGAGAACATTCGGTGCCCGCACGTGCTCGGCAGCCCCGAGCACGTGCGCCGCGTGATGCTCAACCTCGTGGACAACGCCGTCAAGTACAACCGCCCGGGCGGGGAGGTCCGCTGCTCCGCGCAGACCCTCGCCGTCGAGGGCGAGAAGGTCCGCTACCGCTTCACGGTGAGCGACACGGGCATCGGCATGAGCGAGGAGTTCCTCAAGCACATCTTTGAGCCGTTCACGCAGGCCAACGACGACGCGCGCAGCAGCTACCAGGGCACAGGCATGGGGATGCCCATCGTCAAGGGCCTGGTGGAGCAGATGGGCGGGACGATCGAGGTCCACAGCAAGCTGGGGGAGGGTTCCGTCTTTGTGGTCGAGCTGCCCTTCGATGTGGACCGCGGGCCGGAGGCGCACGGGGCGACCGAGACCGGCGGGGCCGCGGGCGGCGCGGCCGTTGCGGTCGGCTCGGATGCGCACGCGATCGACGGCATGAGGGTGCTCCTGGTAGAGGACAACGACCTCAACCACGAGATCGCACAGACGCTGCTCGAGGACGAGGGCGTGGCCGTCACCTGTGCCGCGGACGGCCAGGAGGCGGTCGACGTGTTCAAGAGCCGGCCCGCCGGCAGCTTCGACGCGATCCTGATGGACATCATGATGCCGGTGATGGACGGCTACGAGGCCACGCGCGGGATCCGGCTCTCTGCGAAGGCGGACGCCGGGTCGGTGCCGATCTTCGCCATGACGGCCAACGCCTTCGCCGAGGACGCCCAGCGCGCCCGCGAGGCCGGCATGAACGGCCACCTGGCCAAGCCCATCGACATGGCCGCCGTCAAGCGCGCCCTCTCCCGCGTCCGCCCCCACGCCTGACCAACACCTGCAGCCAATGACTGTCACCCAGTGTTGGTTAGCGGGCGGCGGCGACGCAGGAGGCGATCGTCGAGAGCATGACGTCGACGTTGATGGGCTTGACGATGTGCGCGTTCATGCCGGCGCCGAGGGCGCGCTGCGTATCTTCCGCGAAGGCGTTGACCGTCATGGCGAGGATGGGCACGCAGGCGGCGTCGGGCCGGTCGAGCCGGCGGATGCGCCGCGTCGCCTCGTAGCCGTCCATCACCGGCATCATGATGTCCATGAGCACGGCGTCGTACTCGTCCAGGCCGCTCGCGCTGAACGCGGCCACGGCCTCGCTGCCGTTCGCCGCGCACGTGACCTCGGCCCCGTGCTCCTCCAGGATGACCTGCGCGATCTCGCGGTTGAGCTCGTTGTCCTCCACAAGAAGCACGCGCAGCCCCTCGACGGAGCCGGCCTCGCCCGCCGCCGGCGCGGGCTCCACGAGCGAGGCGTCCGCGACCTCGAAGGGCACCGTCACCGTGAAGGTGCTCCCCACGCCGACCTCGCTCGCCACCTCGAGCGTGCCGCTCATCTGCTCGATGAGCGACTTGGCGATCGACATGCCGAGCCCCGTGCCGTGGTAGACGCTTCGCGCGTCGGTCTTCTCTTGGCTGAACGGCTCGAAGATGTGCTCGACGAACTCGCGCGACATCCCGATGCCGGTGTCCTCGATGACCCAGCGGTAGGCGACACGGCCTTCTTGCCCGGCGGGGACCTCGGAGATCCGCACCTCGACCGAGCCGTTGGGCTTGTTGTACTTGAGGCAGTTGCCGATGATGTTCATGAACACGCGGCGGAGGTGCAGCGGGCTCGCGTACACGTAGGGCTCGCGGAACGGCCCCTCGCCGATGTTCGAGCGGTAGCGGATGCCGAGCTCCTTGGCCCGCATGCTCATAAGGACCCCGACCGCGCCCGCGACCTCGTTCAGGTCGACGGGCTCGTGCGCGAGAGCGACCGACCCGTCCTCGATCTTGCTCATGTCGAGCACGTCGTTGATCAGGCTGAGCAGGTGCTCGGCGGAGACCTTGGCCTTCTGGCGGCTCTGGGCGAGGAACTCGACGTCGTCGGCATGGTTCTCGTCGATCTGCAGAAGCCCGATGATGCCGTTCGGCGGCGTGCGGATGTCGTGCGAGATGCTCGCGAGGAAGGTTGACTTCGCCTCGTTGGCGCGCCGCGCCTCCTCGAGCGCCGCGTGCAGCTGGTTGTGGTGCTCGATCTCGGCGGCGACCATGTCGTCGATGTTGAGCATGCCGAGCACGACGAGTCCGGTGTCCTCGTTTTTTATGAAGCGGAACTGTAGTGGTGCGCGACCCCGTCCAGGAGCACCTGGAAGTTCCCGAAGTACTCGTCGTCGTGCTCGAGTCCGCGCAGGACGTTGTCCAGCGAGAAGGCCTCGCGCACGAACTCGCGGCTCTCGGGGTGGACGATGCCCCTGGCGTACTCGACGACGAAGCGGGCGTAGGGGTGGAAACCCTCGCCCTTCTCGGTATAGACGCCGTCCTCGTTCTTGATGACGGCGACGCTGCGCTCGCGGGTGTTCACGAGGAACACGTTGCGGTAGTTGCTGCCGAGCGCCTGGACGATGCTCATCTGCGTGTCGAGGGCCTTGACCTCGCTCGTCGCGTCGCGCCCGTAGAGCACGGCCTCGAGGTGGCCGGTGCATGGGTTCGCGATGAGGCGCGCGGTGTACTCGGAGATTCTCGCCACGCCGTCGTCGTAGACGCAGCGAGACTTGCGCCGCACCTCGACCTCGCCGGCGCTGTACGCCGCGATGAGCGATGCGCGCCCGAACGCCTTCGTGTAGCTGCGGCGGTCGTCCTCGTCGACGATGGTGCTCGCGCACGCGGCCACGAGCTCATCGATGCCGGGCAAGTCGGCGAAGGCTTGGACCGTCGCGGAGGTGCCGCCGATCTCGAGGATCTGGTTCGCGGTGAGGTCCAGGTGGAAGAAGCCAGCCGCGTCGGAGATCTTGGAAAGAAGCGCGTGCAGCTGGCTCTCGTAGATCTTCGAGGTGTTGATGTCGTCGTCCTCGCAGATGGCGGCGACGAGGATGTCCTTGAAGTTGCGCGCCGCGCCGTTGCGCGCGACGATCAGGCGGTAGTAGTGCAGGCGGTCGGTGATCACGCGGCAGTGGGTGACGTAGCGCTCCTCGAGGGCGAGCCGCAGCTTGGCGGATTCCAAATCGAGCGCCTCGGCGACGCGCTCGCGGTCGTCGGGGTGGACGAGCTCTTCGAGGAAGCGGTCGACGAGCTCGATGCCGTCGATGTCCTGCCCCGCCTCGCCGCCCGCCTTGAGCAGCGGCGCCTCGCGGTAGACCGAGGTCTTTCCGGTCTGGACGTCGACCCCGTAGATGGCCAGGTACTCGGTGGCGAGCACGTTGATGGCGCCGAGGAGCCGCAGCGCGTTTTCGCCGGTGGGGATGACGCTCGAGAGCTCGGCGCCCGTGCCCACGGTGGAAAAGACGAGCGCGTGCCCGTGCTCGCCGTTCTCGCGGATGGTCTGGACGGCGTCGACCGTCTCGTAGATGTGGCGAATGGGGTCGAGGTAGGTCTGCGGCCCGACGACGTGGTTGAGCACGGGGCAGACCGCGCACGGCTCGTCGAGGCCCATGAGGGCCTTGTGGCACTTCTCTCCCATTGCGATCTGCGGGTAGAGTTCCTTCGCGACGTCGTTGTAGCCGACGATCACGTAGTCGTCGCTGATGCTGTAGTAACCGGATGTGTGGGTCGTCATGCTGCGTCCTAGCGTGTTTCGGTGTCGGTCCTCGAATGTTGATTCGTCAATTTTAGCGAGAAGCGCGCGCCCGGGCGATGGCGTCGACGAGCGCGGCCTCGGTGAGCGGCTTGGTCAGGTACTCGTCCATGCCCGCCTCGAGGCTCGCGCGCACGTCGTCGGTGAAGGCGTTGGCCGTCATGGCGAGGATGGGCACGCTCTGGGCGTCGGGGCGGTCGAGCGCGCGGATGGCCCGCGCCGCCTCCAGGCCGTCCATGACCGGCATCATGATGTCCAGCAGCACGACGTCGAAGTGCCCCGGCTTGCTCACGGCGAATGCCCCGACGGCGTCTTGCCCGTTGACGACGCTCTCTACCTGGGCGCCGTTCTGCTCGAGCATGAACTCGGCGATCTCGCGGTTGAGGTCGTTGTCCTCGGCAAGGAGCGCGTGCGCGCCGGCGATGCCCGCGGGATCGGCGGGCTCTCCGGCCTCGCCCGCGTCCTCGCGCGCCCCGTGGTCCACGAGCAGCGGCAGCTCGACGGTGACGGTCGTGCCTTTCTGCGGCTCGCTCTGGATGTCGATGCTGCCGCCCATGCGCTCGACCAGCATCTTTGTGATGGAGAGCCCGAGTTCCGTCCCCGCATACGAGGATCGGGCGCCGTCCTTCTCTTGGGCGAACGGCTCGAAGGCGTGCGAGAGGAACTCCTCGCTCATGCCCGCGCCGTCGTCCTCGCAGGTGAAGCGGTAGCGGGCGACTCCTCCCTCGCAGCCGAGCTCGGTGAGGCGCGCGCGGACGTGGCCGCCCGCCCCGGTGAACTTGATCGCGTTCGAGAGGATGTTCGTGAAGACCTGCTTGACGTGGGCAGGGCTGCCGACGACGCGCACGTGGTCGACCTTAGGGCCCATCGAGTCGGCGAGGAAGTCGACGCCGCCCTCGATGGCCTGGATCTCGGCGACCACGCAGCACTGGTGCGCAAGCTCGTGGACGTCGAAGCGCTCCTCGGAGAGCTCGATGTTGCCGCTCTCGAGCTTGCTCATGTCGAGGATGTTGTTGATGATCGAGAGCAGGTAGCCGGACGCCTCCCAGATCTTATGCCGACACTCGGCGAGCTTGGCGGTGTCATTGGGGAAGTGGTTGGCGATCTCGACCATGCCGCGGATGCCGTTGATGGGCGTGCGGATGTCGTGGCTCATGCGGCGCAGGAACTCCGACTTGGCGGCGTTTGCGCGCTCCGCCTCGAGCTTGGCCTCCTACAGGCGGCGGTGCTCGGCCTCGAGCTCCCTGCGTGCGCGCAGATTGGCGCGGAGGTTGCCCATGTGGCCGCCGAGCGCCTTGAGGACGCCCTCGGGCGGCAGGGGCGCCGCGACGAGGTCTGGGTCGCCGATGCTCACGAAGCCGCCGAGCACGTCGCCGGCAAAGATGGGGAACGCGATGAACGAGCGCGTCCCACGGGAAGTGAAGAAGGCGTATTCCTCGGGCATGGAGTCGCGGACGTCCTCGACGTCGTCGATGCGGAACGCCTCGTGGCGGCGGATGGTGGCCATGACGTGCGGAATCTTCTCGACGGGGAGCTTCTGGACCGTCTGCTTCAGCGGCTGGACGCCCTCGCGCACCCACTCGAAGCTGTTGCTTAGGAACCCGGGCATGGTTTTGCGCAGGTCAAAGATGCACACGCGCTCGGCCATCGTGAAGTCGCCGACCGACTCGATGAGGGAGGGGACGAGCCCGGCGAGCTCCACCTCGTCCGAAGTCTTGTCGAGCCGGTCGATCTGCGCGAGCATCTGGTCCACGCTCTCGAGAGTCCGTTGGAGCGCGGCCTGGTAGGCGGGGTCGTCGCGCAGCTGCATGGTGATCACCCATTCGTGTAGGGCGTTACGGTTAAAGCTCCATGCTAGTCGGGGGAGGCACGGCGTGGCCCGGGCATTCCGCCGCTGGCCGCATATTCTCGGTGCGCTGCCGCAGGGTCGGCGCCGGGTCGGGCTACGGCAGCGGTATGAGGATGTCCAGCCGGAAAGCGCCGCCGTCCGCCGTCGCGGCGAAGCTCCCGCCGTAGCGCTCGGCGATCTGGCGCATCGAGCGCGTCCCGAAGCCGTGGTTCGCCTCGTCTGGCTTGGTCGTCAGCGGCATGCCGTCCGCGCCGAAGCGCCGCTGGCCGTCGTAGAAGTTCTCGACATGGATGCTCGCGCAGCCCATGGCGCGCCGGACGACGAGCGTGACCGTGCGGCGAGCGGGGTCTGCGAGCTCGCTGGCGGCCTCGATGGCGTTGTCGAGCGCGTTGCCGAAGAGCGCATAGAGGTCCGTCGGCGCCATGTGGCCGAGCGCCTCCCCGTCCGCGGTGCACGTGAGCGTGATCCCGCGTGCCTCGCAGACCAGGCGCTTCTCGGTGAGGATGGTGTCGAGCGCGTCGTTGCCCGTCTTTACGCTGGAGTCGTAGATACGCACCTCGCGCGCGAGGTCGTCGAGCACAGCGCCGTCCACGACCGCCCCGCTCTCGGCGAGTGCGCGGATTTGGTGGCGCAGGTCGTGGCACTTGATGTTGATCGCCTCGATGTTCTCCTGCGACATGCGTAGCTGGCGGTCGTGCTCGGCCAGAAGCCTCTCGGCAACCTCACGGTCGTGCTCGAGCCGCTGGCGGAACAACATCTGGTACTCGACCCAAAGCGTCGCCACGCAGGCGAGCCCGTGCAGAAGACGCAGCAGCACGACGAAGCCGAGCGCGAGCCCCGCGCCGTCCATCGCCTTGATCATCACGTCGAAACCGATGATGACCAGGCTCACCACCGGCATCATGGCGACCATCGAGCGGCTTTCGACTTGCGCCAGGCCCTCGTGGTCGACCCGCTTGGCGAGCAGGTGGTAGGCGCCAAAAAACGTGGCAGCGATGCAAAGCCCGTAAGAAAGCGCGTAGATCCAAGGCTCGCTCGGGTCCACCCCGGCGTTTCGGAGCACGCTCGCCACGAGCTCCATCGACCCCGACGCGAGGTTCTGAACGGTATAGCCCGACGTCGCGCAGAACAACGCCGTCCAGACGGTCGTCTCGCATACGGCGAGCACCCCGACGATGTATATGCCAAGAAGGACCGAGTACAGGGCGAAGGCGATCACGTAGCTCGCGGCGGGGTCTACTGCGTTGCCGACCGCGCCCGCCACGGCCCCGGCGACGCCGAAGAGGATGATGCTCGCGAGCACGAGGGCGCCGCCGCGCCAGAAAAGGCCCGCTCTCTTTGTCAGGCCGTGGGAGAAAAGCCCGATCGCGGCGGCGACGGTCAAACACGAGATAACGAGCGACATGACGCCGACGAGCGGCGAGAAACCGGCTATTTGCGTGCCTATCCAGCCGGTGAGCTCGCCCATCATGCGCCTACACCCGCAAAGCGTGCGAGCGCCTTTGTGGCCTCCGCCTTGCGTGAGTGCGAGATCGCGAGCTCCGACCCGTCGCTCATCGTGACGGACCCCGAGCGCAGACGCACGACGTGGGCCATGTTCACGATGTGGCTCGCCGCGATCCGGCAGAAGCTCTGGGTCCCGAGCTCCTCCTCCGCGGCCTTGAGCGACCCGCGCTGTCGGATCGGCTCGGCCTCGCCCTCGATGTGCCAGTACAGGTCGTGCTTGAGGATCTCGACGTAGACGATGTCGGCCAGGCGGACGATCCGCAGGCCGTCGGCGGTGGGGAGGCTCAAGGTGGCGCCGGCGTTTCTTTGCAGCACGCGCAGGGCGCGTCCCATGCGCAAGGCGAAGTCCTCGTAGCGTACCGGTTTGAGCATGAAGTCGAGCGCGTCGACCGAGTAGCCGCGCACGGCGTATTGGGCGAGGTCGGTCACAAAGACGATGGGCGTCGCCTCGTCAGCCTGCCGGATGATCTGCGCCGCCTCCATACCGTTGATGCCGGGCAGGCCGATGTCAAGGAAATAGATGTCGCACTGATGGTCGCTGTCGAGAAGCTCGAGCGCGGAGCTCAGAACCTCGACCTGGAAGCGGACGCCCTTCTCGGCGCCGAAGCGCGCGAGGTGGGCGCGCAGGGCGTCGGCCGCCGCCGGGTCGTCCTCGAGTATGAGTCCAAGAACGTAACCTTCTACCAGGGCCTCGAGAACGCCGGCATTCAGGCGAACCCCGAGCTCAAGGATTTCTACGACAAGAACGCCAAGTCGGTGCAGAAGACCTCCACGGGCATGGTGGGCACCGACTGGAACCTCTACGAGCTGCCGCAGTCCGATTACGACCAGTCGCTGATCGACAACGCCAAGTCCTACTCCGACACGGCCGTCGTGGTGCTTACCCGCAAGGGCGGCGAGGGCTATGACCTGCCCATCGACATGGCCGACTACGAGGGCTCCGAGGCCGGGCGCAGCTATCTGCAGCTGACCCCCAACGAGGAGGCGCTCCTCGACATGGCGGAGAAGAACTTCAGCCGCGTCGTCGTGGTGCTCAACAGCCCGAACCCGATGGAGCTCGGCCGCATGAACGACGACGCCGTCGGCGCCGTGCTTTGGGTCGGCACCCCCGGCGCCACCGGCTGCAACGCCATCGCCGAGGTCCTCACCGGTGAGGTCAACCCCTCCGGCAAGACCGTGGATACCTTTGCCTACGACCTCACGAGCGCCCCGAGCTACTACAACGCCGGCGACTTCTCGTACTCCAACACCGAGGCGGGCAACGCGGCTATCTTTGCCGGCACCGGCGACGCCGCCGTTGGCAACCTGCCCAACTACTACGTCAACTACACCGAGGGCATCTACGTCGGCTACCGCTACTACGAGACCGCTGCTGCCGACGGCTTCATCGACTACGACTCCACGGTGCAGTACCCGTTCGGCTACGGCCTGAGCTACACCACGTTCGACCAGAAGCTCGACGACGTGACCGACGACGGCACGACCATCACGGCCACCGTGACCGTGACCAACACCGGCTCCGTCGCCGGCAAGCAGGTCGCCGAGATCTACGCCGCCGCACCCTACACCAAGGGCGGCATCGAGAAGAGCTCCGTGGCCCTGGCCGGCTTCGGCAAGACCAAGCTCCTGGAGCCCGGTGAGTCCCAGACGCTCGAGATCAGCTTCGACCGCGAGGACCTCGCGAGCTACGACTACACGGGCGTCAAGGCCGAGGGCGGCGCCTATGTGCTGGAGGCCGGCGACTACGGTATCCAGCTTCAGACCGACTCCCACAACGTTGTGGCCAAGAAGACCATTCACGTGGATGAGGACGTCATCTACGACGACGCGCACGACGGCAAGCGCGCAAGCGACCTGGTCGAGGCCAAGAACCGCTTCGACGCCGCCGGCTCCGACGCCGACCTCACCTACGTGAGCCGCGCCGACTGGGCGGGCACCATGCCGACCGAGCGCACCCCGGTGAGCACCGAGGCCTCCGACAAGATCCTCGACGACTTCAACAACAAGGAACCGCTCGACAACTCCGAGACCGAGGACGTGACCTTCGGCGCCAAGAACGGCCTCAAGCTTTCCGACATGAAGGGCCTCGATTACGATGACCCGCAGTGGGATAAGCTCCTTGACCAGGTGACCCTCGACGAGATGAAGATCCTCGTGGGCAACGCCGGCTGGATGACCACGGGCGTGAAGAGCGTCGAGAAGCCCGCCCTCGTGGAGTGCGACGGCCCCAACGGCGTCAACAACATCATCGGCCAGGTCAACGGCACGCAGCTCGTGGGCCAGAGCAACCTTGGCTACACCTGGAACACCGAGCTCGCGGCGCGCGTGGGCGAGCTGTTCGCCCAGGAGGCGAAGGCTCTTAACATCGCCGGTCTCTACGCCCCTGCGGCAAACACGCACCGCACTGCGTTCGGCGGCCGCAACTATGAGTACGTTTCTGAGGACGGTCTCCTTACCGGCAAGATCGTTGCTGCCGAGGCCAAGGCAATCCAGGGTCAGGGCGTCTACTGCTACCTCAAGCACTTCGCCGTGAACGACCAGGAGACCCACCGCGCCGACTCCGGCGGCCTCGTGACCTGGCTGAACGAGCAGAGCCTCCGCGAGATCTACCTGCGCCCCTTCGAGATCTGCG
>NZ_DAWEMK010000012.1:26582-30060 GCF_052362415.1 Paratractidigestivibacter sp.
GGCGGGCAACACCGGCATGATGAGCTCCTACAACCGCATCGGTGCGACCCCCGTCGCCGAGAGCAAGGAGCTGCTGACCGACGTCCTGCGCGGCGAGTGGGGCTTCAAGGGCGCCGTCATCACCGACTGCACCATGGCCGCCGGCACCTCAGACGTGAGCCGCAGTGTCCGTGCAGGCAACGACATCAACCTCAACTACCTGCAGGACACGGCCATGACCGCCGACACGACCGATACCGCCGCCGGCCACCAGGCGCTGCGCCGCGCGACCAAGAACGTCCTGTACATGGTTGTCAACAGCGACGCGCTCGAGTCGACCCACAACCTCGACATGCCGAGCACCATCCGTACCGGCTGCATCGTGTTCGGCGTCGTGGCGATCGCGCTCTTTGGCCTGTACCTCTGGCGTCGTCACGTGAAGATGGTCCGTTGGCGTGAGGCGGGCAAGCCTGCCGGCCGCATCGCGACCTGGATCGCGGGCCGTAAGGCTAAGGCGTAAGGGCTTCTTTCCCCCAGAAGCTAGTCACGCGAAGGCCGGCGCCGAGAACCCGTTGGGTAACCGGCGCCGGCCCTTCTTGCCGGCGGGCGAATAACGCGCAAGTTTGACATCAAGAGGCGTTATTCCGATCTGTTGAGGTCAAACTTGCGCGTTATTTTCTTGGCAAGAAGTGTGCCGCGCAAAGCGCCCGCGGCGTAGCGCCCGCCTCGGCCCGTGTGCATGGCGTCGTGTTCGGGGACGAGCCGGGAGCTCGGCCGGTGGCTGGCTATAATATCGAAGGTTTGTCGCATAGATTGGAATTACATGGCCAGCCTCAAGGACCAGATCTCTTCGCGCCGCACGTTCGCTATCATCAGCCACCCGGACGCCGGCAAGACCACCCTCACCGAGAAGCTCCTCTTGTACACCGGCAGCATCCAGACGGCCGGCTCCGTCAAGGGAAAGAGCTCCGCCAAGCACGCGGTCTCGGACTGGATGGACATCGAGAAGGAGCGCGGCATCTCCGTCACGTCGTCGGTCCTGCAGTTCGAGTACGACGGCCACTGCGTGAACATCCTCGACACCCCGGGCCACCAGGACTTCTCGGAGGACACCTACCGCACCCTCATGGCCGCCGACGCCGCCGTCATGGTTATCGACGGCGCAAAGGGCGTCGAGGCCCAGACCATCAAGCTCTTCAAGGTCTGCACGCTGCGCCATATCCCGATCTTCACCTTCGTGAACAAGCTCGACCACGACGCGCGCGACCCCTTCGAGCTCATGGAGGAGATCGAGAACGTCCTCGGCATCGGCACCTATCCCATGAACTGGCCCATCGGCTCCGGCCGCAACTTCCGCGGCGTCTTTGACCGCCAGTCCCGTCGCGTGCTCGCCTTCGAGGGCGACGGCCACGCCAACGCCACAAAGAAGGTCCGCGAGATCGAGGCCGAGCTCGGCAGCGACACGCTCGAGGAGCTCATCGGCCAGGAGAATCACAACAACCTGATGGACGACATCGAGCTGCTTGACGGCGCCGGCGATGAGCTCGACCTCGACGCAGTGGGCTGCGGCAAGCTCTCGCCTGTCTTCTTCGGCTCCGCGCTCACGAACTTCGGCGTCGAGCCCTTCCTCCAGGACTTCCTGCGCCTCACGTCCCCTCCGCGCGCCTACACCGACAAGCTCACGGGCGAGCTCGTCGACCCGGTCGAGAACGACTTCAGCGGCTTCGTGTTCAAGATCCAGGCAAACATGGACAAGAACCACCGCGACCGCATCGCCTTCGTGCGCATCTGCTCGGGCAAGTTCGAGCGCGGCATGAGCGCCTACCACATGCAGGGCGAGCGCAACCTCAAGCTCGCCGTGGGCACCTCGATGATGGCCGACGACCGCGCCATCGTGGACGAGGCATACGCCGGCGACATCGTGGGCCTCTTTGACCCGGGCATCTTCAGCATCGGCGACACCGTCTGCGCCGGAAAGAAGCACGTCCAGTACCCTGCGATCCCGACGTTCGCGCCCGAGCACTTCGCCAAGATCTCGCAGGTCGATACCCTGAAGCGCAAGCAGTTCGTCAAGGGCATGGAGGAGCTCGCGCAGGAGGGCGCTGTCCAGATCTTCCGCGAGCTCGGGGCGGGCATGGAGTCCGTGATCGTGGGCGTGGTCGGCGTGCTGCAGTTCGAGGTGCTCGAGCAGCGCCTCGAGAGCGAGTATCACGTCAAGGTCTACCGCCAGGGACTGCCCTACAACCAGATCCGCTGGATCACCAACCCGCCCGACGAGGTCGACGTCCCGCGCCTGAACCTGACGCGCGATACCTGCCGCGTCGAGGATATGCGCGGCGGCAAGCTGCTGCTGTTCACCTCCGAGTGGAACATCAACTGGGCCGTCGAGCACAACGAGGGGCTCAAGCTCTCCGAGTTCGGAAACGTCACGTTCTAGCCCTCGCGCAAGCCCTCGCGCGTTCGGTTGGGTATAAGGGCTACGACTCGTTTGAAACCAGGCATGGAGGCTTGCATGAAGACCTTGGTCGCGTACTTCTCGCACGCAGGGCAGAACTATGTGAACGGCAGCGTCACCGAGCTCGAGCACGGCAACGCGGAGGTGCTCGCCGGGTTCGCGGCGAAGGCCTGCGGGGGCGACCTGTTCCACATCGAGCGCGCCCAGCCGTACCCGGCCGACTACCGCGAGTGCGTGAAGGAGTCCGTCGCCGAGCTCAAGTCCAAGGCGCGCCCCGAGCTCGCCGCCGATCGCGACGTGTCGGGCTACGACCGCGTGATCGTCGTCTTCCCCAACTGGTGCGGAACGATGCCGATGCCCGTTTACACCTTCCTCGAGGGCCACGACTTCGCCGGCAAGGAGGTCTGGCCGCTGTGCACCCACGAGGGCAGCGGGCTCGGCCAGATCGAGTCGCACTTCGCCGCCGCCTGCCCGGGCGCGACCATCCATGCCGGCCTCGCGATCAAGGGCTCCGAGGCCCCCGCGAGCGCCGATGCCGTCGCCGCCTGGCTCGCCTAACCCTCACTGGGCGACAGTCATTGGGAGCAGCTTTTTTGCCAGACATGCGCCGCCGCGGGTATGTGCCGCGGCGGCGTGTTTTGGTTGTTGCGGTATGTTTGATGCTCCGAGGTCGGGGCCGGCGCCGATGGGCGACTGGAGGGGAGCGGGGATGAACGATGAGCAGAGGCTCGCAGCGTACGACGCCTTCGCGAGGGATGCCCGCGAGGAGCTCGCCGGCTGCAACGCTCGGATGGAGGCGCTGCGGGCGGAGGGGAAGACCAAGACCGCGACCTACCGGCAGCTCTTTGCCAATCGTATGACCCTTGCCGACATCGTCCGTCGTCTGGAGGACCATGGGCTGTAAAGAAGTGCACCTGAGGGCGATCGCGCATATGGAGTGCGACCTGCCGCAGAAGTTCGGCATTCCGCGGAACAGCTTCCTTGCCCCCGATCTCCAGGGGCGCATCGTCTTTGAGGCGGGGTTCGCGCTTCCGTCCGCGGTCG
>NZ_DAWEMK010000012.1:30075-33157 GCF_052362415.1 Paratractidigestivibacter sp.
CCGTTCAGGCCGAATCCCATCGGTCTGACCTGTGTGAAGCTCGATTGCGTTGAGCTGACCGAAGCGGGCCCCGTTATCCATGTGCTCGGCGCCGATCTGCGCGACGGGACGCCGATTTACGATATCAAGCCCTACATCCCCTTCGCGGACTGCCATCCCGAGGCGAGCGGCGGCTGGATCGAGGAGTCGCCTTGGCAGGAACTCGAGGTCGAATTCCCCGCGGAGCTGCAGGAGCGTGTGCCCACGGGCAAGCTCGCGGGCCTTATCGAGGTCTTGCGCCAAGACCCTCGCCGCGCAGGCAGCAAGCACGAGCCCAATCGTGTGTACCACCTGGCGTACGCAGGCCTCGACGTCGCGTTCCGCGTAGACGGAAGCGATCTGCGCGTGGTCGGCGTCAATTCCGGGTGAGCCCGCTTGGCAGATGCGGGCTACATCCCAGCTTCCCCGGCAGAGGTCTCTCTCTTGCCCGGATGTGGTCGAAAGATCGGGTTATTCTCAGCCGATTAAGCAGTCTTAAAAAGGCGGAGCGCCTTCTCGCGCTGTTCGTCCGACCATTCAACAAGGGCTGTGTTTATGACGGCTTTACGGGCTATCCCCCTACGCGCGGCTTCTTGGTCTAGCCAATTGACCAGCCAAAGGGGGATGGTAATAGAAACTTGTTTTGGCTCGGAAGGGTCGGGCTCCTCAATCAAAGGGTTTTCTGTATCAAAGTAATCGAGGACATCCTTGCCCGCGTCGAAACGCTCCACAAGGTTAGATGCAGTTGTTGCGGTCATAGAAGCTCCTTTCTTTTGGGGTCGCAAGTCGAACGGAGATTAGCCGCCTTGAATCACCGCTGGGCTTCCAAATCGCGACCCAGTATTCGCCCCAATGAGACCAATCGACAGCCTTCTGTCTTCGCCCTTTTTCGGGCTTCTTAGTGTGACGACCCTTCCATCCCATAGATAGCATCCGAAATCTAGCCCTACACCATGCTTGGCTTCGTTGGCGAGGCTCTTTTTGCCATCCCATTCGAAAACCATAAGCACTCCAGTAATGCTAAAACAATATTCAATAAATATCTATTAAGGCTTAATTTGAGCTATGCAGCTGATAGCTCGGCTGCATCCGCGGTATTGCCTCCGGGCAGGCATCGTCGATGCTGATGCTGGAAATATGCTCCATGATGAAGCCCCCGTTCCCGCTCACGGCAAAACTGAATAGTCGACTGTGAGTCTCCGGGCTCTTGGGGTGCCGGAGGGACGGGGGCGCGTGCCCGCCAGGGAGAAGCCAGTGTCGTCGGCAATGCGCTGACGACCCGCTGCGCGTACCATTGAGGGCCTCCGCGCAGCTCTTTCTGCTCCCTTACCTTGAGCGGAACTATAGCACGAAACCGAACGCGTGTACTAGAACAAATTGTGGATTCCCGGCGCGACTCGGCCCGGACCTAAGCGGTGCGCGCCCAATCGATGGGCTCGGCACCATGCGCTACCAGCAGTGCGTTCGCGTGCGAGAAGGGCGCAGAGCCGATGAACGCGGGAAGACCGCCGCCGGCGCGTCGCGCCGAGAGCGGGGAGGGGTGGGTCGACGCGAGGCAGAACTTATTTCCGGCGACGCCGTCGCCCAGCGCCGCCTTGGCGCCATCGACTAGGTTGACGGCGTAGCGGCCCCAGGTGAGGAACACCACCGGCTGCGGCAGCTCGAGGCAACGGCGGACGATGTAGTGCGTGAGCACCTGCCAGCCGAGCTTCGCGTGGGAGTTCGCGGCCCCTTGGCGCACCGTCAGCGTGGTGTTGAGCAGCAGCACGCCTTGGCGCGCCCAGCCAGAGAGGTCGCCCGACGAAGGCGTCTCGCAACCCAGATCAGAGGCCATCTCTTTGTAGATGTTGCGCAGGCTCGGCGGCAGCTTGCAACCGTCGTGGACGCTGAACGAGAGCCCCATGGCCTGGCCTTCCTCGTGGTAGGGGTCCTGGCCGAGGATCACGGCGCGTACGTCTGCGGGCGCCGTCCAGGCAAGGGCGTTGAGGATGTCGTCCTGCGGCGGGTAGATCGTCTGCCCCTCCGCGCGCATGCCCGCGACCTCGGCGAGCAGCCGCTCGGTCGTTTCTGTGACGTCTGCCGGCGCGCCGGCGAGCCATTCCTCGACGTTCTTGTTCACGTGTGCCTCCGGGTGCGATTTGGGGACGGGGCAGCCGCCACATTCTCTCTGATTGGCGGGAGCGATTCTAAGGGCGCGACGGCCGGGACCTGCGCGCCCGCTGAGCTATCGGCTGCAGGCGAGGTCGAGGTAGGCATCGATCTCGGCGCGGGGCATCTGCGGGAAGGTCTCGAGCAGGCCTGTGCGAATTACGTCGAGGTAGGGCTTGGTCGGGGCGTTCTTTGGCCGGCGAGAGGCGTTCGTGAAGGTGCGGGCATCAATGCCGTCGATGGGGTCGAGGTCGATCTCGTGGCTGTACCACTCCGGGGCACGGCCTTCCTGGTCGAGAACCTGCTCGTACTGCTCGCGCGTGATGAGCCAGGCGCGAGCGAGGGCGTCGCCGGGGCGCGACGCGTCGAGGAAGCCGACCCCTCCGCCCTCCCAGATCTGGGCGCTGCCTCCGAAGTAGAGGTCGAAGGGCACATGGACGGCGCGAGACTCCACGGGCGCGGTCTTGTCCGCGCAGCCGGGGTACTCGCGGCCGTTGAAGGGGCAGAGCCCGCCCTGCACGTAGTACTTGAACCGATCCCAAGTGAGGTTCGAGCCATAGCAGACGTACCAGATGTGGGTCTTTGCGAGCTTGGCGTAGTCAGGCGTTGGCATCGGTTCTCCTTTGTGGCGCGGCCATACGTGCGCGGGTCCGCGCACGCGGAAATTGTAGTCTTGTCCCTGAGGTACCATCGAGTCAAAAATCGACCAAACGGAGAAGCGCTATGGGCAGGAGCAACGGCAACGAGGGCGGCAACGGGCAGCCGAGGACGAAGGTGGTGGGAGGCGTCGCAGCCATCGCGATCGCGCTCGTCTGCTCCGTCCTGGGGATCTCGGGCATAACTCCCGGCTCCGGGAACTCCTCGCAGGGTGCGCAGGCGGTCTCGTCGCAGACGACCTCGCAGCAGCGCGGCGGCG
>NZ_DAWEMK010000013.1:0-1822 GCF_052362415.1 Paratractidigestivibacter sp.
CCTCTGCGTGCAGGCTCACGACCTCGACCTCGGTGGCGGCGCCGTCGGGGCCCACGTGCTCGATGCCGCGCTGGGTGAACTGGCGCGGCTGGCCGCGCAGCGACTGCTGCTCGCGCACGACCGGCGCATTGTAACGGAAGCGGGCGGGAAGCTCCTCGTCGCGGATGTGCCCCGCGACCAGGCGCGCCACGGGCAGCGTGAGGTCGGGGCGGAGCATGAGGAGGTTGCCGTCGGCGTCGAAGAGCTGGAACGGAGTGTTCTTGATCCTGCCGCCGCGCTCGAGCGAGGCGCGGTCCTCAAGCAGGGGCGTCTCGACGGGCAGGTAGCCATGGTCGGCGAAGCAGTCCCTCACGGTCGCGCAGATGCGCTCACGGGCGAGCGCCTCCTTGGGAAGAATATCGCGGAAGCCTCTGGCGGTGCCTGCAATCACGTTCGTTTCCCTTCTGCGCCGGGGCCGCCGCGCCTGGCGGCGCCCCCGATTTGACGGTGGAGCCACTTTAGCACACTAAAGTGCCGCAGCTCCGCAGCGAGAAAACGCGAAGCACGCTCGTAACGTTCGCCTGCGTAGCGGTTGGACGGACCGCGGCGCCCGTCGCGCGGCGCACTCAGCGCGCAATGTCGACGAACTCGGCGCCGAGGAGCTCGGCGAGCGCAAGCGGGTTGACGTCAAGCGAGAGCCCGCGCCGGCCGCCGGAGATCCCGATGGTGTCGAAGAGCTGCGCGGTCTCGTCGAAGAGCGTGGGGAACGGCTTCTTGAGCCCGATGGGCGAGCAGCCGCCCCGGACGTAGCCGGTCACCGACTCGAGATCCTTGATCGCTATGAGCGAGAGGGACTTCTCGCCCGCCGCGGCAGCGGCGCGCTTGAGGTCGAGCTCGCTCGCCACGGGGATGCAGCAGACCACGTGGTCGCCCGAGGGGGCAACGCACACGAGCGTCTTGAACGCGGCGTCCGGGTCCTCTCCGAGCTGCTCGGCGATGCGCACGCCCACCCCGCGCGAGATGTCGTCCTCCTCGACCTCGTGGGCCACGTAGGAGATGCCCGCCCGGTCGAGCTCGCGCATGGCGTTCGACTTTTGGAGCTTGTCCTTCTTTGCCACGCTACTCACCGGCCTTCTGGGCCGCGACGGCACGGGCGCGATCGCGCTCGAGGATAGGCGCGAGGAAGCGGCCCGTATAGCTCTGCTCGCACTCGGCGACCTTCTCGGGCGTGCCGTAGACGACCACGGTACCGCCGCCGTCGCCGCCCTCGGGGCCCATGTCGAGGATGCGGTCGGCCATCTTTATGACGTCGAGGTTGTGCTCGATGACGAGCACCGTGTTGCCGGCGTCCACGAGGCGCTCGAGCACCTCGATGAGCTGGCGCACGTCCTCGAAGTGCAGGCCGGTCGTGGGCTCGTCCAAGATGTAAAAGGTCTTGCCCGTCTGCTGACGGTGCAGCTCCTTGGCGAGCTTGACGCGCTGGGCCTCGCCGCCGGAAAGCGTGGTCGCCGGCTGGCCCAGGTGGATGTAGCCCAGGCCCACGTCGTGCAGGGTCTGGAGCTTCTTCTTTATCTTCGGGATGTTCGTGAAGAAGGTCAGCGCCTCGGTCACGGTCATGTCCAGCACATCGCTGATGGTCTTGCCGTGGTAGGTGACCTCGAGGGTCTCGCGGTTGTAGCGCTTGCCATGGCAGACCTCGCAGGGCACGTAGACGTCGGGTAAGAAGTTCATCTCGATCTTTATCTGGCCATCGCCCTTGCACGCCTCGCAGCGGCCGCCGGGCACGTTGAACGAGAAGCGCCCCGGCCCGTAGCCGCGCATGCGGCTCTCGGGCGTGCTCGCA
>NZ_DAWEMK010000013.1:1832-17509 GCF_052362415.1 Paratractidigestivibacter sp.
ATAGAGCGCGCGCAGGTCGTCCCACAGGCCGATGTAGGTCGCGGGGTTGGAGCGCGGGGTGCGGCCGATGGGGCTCTGGTCGATGTCGATGACTTTGTCGATGAGCTCGATGCCCTCGAGCTTCTTGTACGGGCCGACGGGGCGCTTGGAGCGGTGCACGGCGTTGGTGAGCGCCGGTGCCAGCGTGTCCGTGACGAGCGACGACTTGCCGGAGCCCGAGACGCCCGTGACCACGGTGAGCGTGCCGAGCTCAACCTTGGCGCTCACGTTCTTGAGGTTGTTCGCGCAGGCGCCCGTGATCTTTATGGCGCCGCGGCGGGGGTTGCGGCGCTTGGCCGGCAGCGCGATCTGCTTGCGGCCGGTGAGGTAGGCTCCGGTGATGGAGTCGGGCGAGGCCGCGATCTGCTCGGGCGTGCCCGCGGCGACGACGTGCCCGCCGAGCTCGCCGGCACCGGGGCCCATGTCGATGACGTAGTCGGCGGCGCGGATGGTGTCCTCGTCGTGCTCGACCACGATCACGGTGTTGCCCTGGTCTCGCAGGCGCTTGAGGGTGTCGATCAGGCGATCGTTGTCGCGCTGGTGCAGGCCGATGGAGGGCTCGTCGAGGATGTAGAGCACGCCCATGAGGCCCGCGCCGATCTGGGTGGCCAGGCGGATGCGCTGCGCCTCGCCGCCGGAGAGCGTCGCCGCCGCGCGCGAGAGCGTGAGGTAGTCGAGGCCGACGTTGACGAGGAAGCGCAGGCGCGCCACGACCTCCTTGACCACGGGGCCGGCGATGAAGCGCTGCCGGTCGTCGAGCTCGAGCGACTCGAAGAACGCGAGCGAGTCCTTGCACGAGAGGTCGCAGACCTCGTTGATCGACTTGCCGCCCACCGTCACGGCCAGGATCTCGGGCTTCAGGCGCGCGCCGTGGCATGTGTCGCACGGGACCTCGCGGATGTACTTCTCGAGGTGGGTGCGCATGGTCTCGGACGTGGTCTCCTGGTACTTGTCGAAGAGCACCTTGCGCACGCCCGGGAAGGTGGTGAACCAGCTCGTGTCGCGCCCATCGCGCGTGTGGTACTCGACCTTGATCTTCTTGTCCCCCAGGCCGCCGAGCAGGGTCTCGCGGGCTTTCTTCGGCAGATCGCGCCAAGGGGTCTGGTCGGACACGCCGATGTGCTTGCACGCCGCGGAGAGGATCTGCGGCCAGTAGTTCGAGTTGCCGAAGAGGCTGCCGAAGACGCCGCCCGCAACGGACAGGGACGGGTCCTCGATCAGAGCCGCGGCGTCCACGATCTTGCGGAAGCCCAGGCCGTCGCAGTCGGGGCAGGCGCCGTACGGAGCGTTGAACGAGAAGTCGCGCGGCTGCAGGTCGTCCATGGAGTGGCCGTGCTCCGGGCAGGCGAGCGCGAGCGAGTACTGGAGCAGCTCGCCCGGCATGCGCTCCGGGTCGTCACGGTCGGGAAGAAGCCAGAACCACACCTTGCCCTGCGCGAGCTTGGTGGCCTGTTCCACGCCCTCGGCGATGCGCCCGAGCGAGTTCTCGCGCACCACGATGCGGTCGACGACGACCTCGATGGTGTGCTTGATGTTCTTCTCGAGCTTGATGTCCTCGTCGAGCTCGCGGACCTCGCCGTCCACGCGGACGCGGCTGAAGCCCTCGCGCTTGAGGTCCTCGAAGAGCTTCGCGTACTCGCCCTTGCGCCCGAAGACCACCGGCGCGAGCACGAGGGCGCGTCGGCCCTGCGCGTGCGCGAGGACCTTGTCCGCCACCTGGTCGGTGGTCTGGCGCTCGATCACGCGGCCGCACTCGGGGCAGTGCGGGGTGCCCACGCGCGCATAGAGCAGGCGCAGGTAATCGTAGATCTCGGTCACGGTGCCCACGGTGGAGCGGGGGTTGCGGGACGTGGTCTTCTGGTCAATGGAGACGGCGGGGCTGAGGCCGTCGATGGAGTCGAGGTCGGGCTTGTCCATCTGGCCCAGAAACTGGCGCGCATAGCTGGAAAGGGACTCGACGTAGCGGCGCTGGCCCTCGGCGTAGATGGTGTCGAAGGCAAGGCTCGACTTGCCCGAGCCGGAAAGCCCCGTGATGACGACGAGCTTGTCGCGCGGGATGTCGATGTCGACGTTCTGTAGGTTGTGCTCGCGAGCTCCGCGGATGACGATGGATTCCTGGGCCATGATGCTCCCCCGAACGATGCTATATGGCGATGGATTATAGCACGCCTGTTCGTAATTTACCCGAGCGCCTCGACGAGCTTGGCCGCGGCCAGGATGCCGTCGGTCGCCGCGGACATGATGCCGCCGGCATAGCCCGCACCCTCGCCCACCGGCCACAGGCCGCGGGTGCTCACGCTCTGTCCGTCCTCGCCGCGGGTCACGCGGACCGGCGAGCTCGAGCGGGTCTCGACCCCGGTGAGCACGGCGTCGTCGGCATCGAAGCCGCGCAGGTGACGGCCCATGCGGGGAATCGCCGCGCGCAGGGTCTCGACGATGTAGGGTGGCAGGCAGCCGTCGATGCTGCCCCACGCGACGCCGCGCGGGTAGGTCGGAGCGACGCCGCCGGCGCCGCTCGACGCCTGGCTGCGCAGGAAGTCCCCCACGAGCTGGGCCGGGGCCACGTATGCGCCGCCTCCCGCCGCGAAGGCCGCGCGCTCGCACTCGCGCTGCAGCGCCACGCCCGCGAGCACGTCGTCGCCCGGCAAATCATCGGGAAAGACGTTCGCGAGCAGGCCCGAGTTCGCGTTAGCGCCCGCGCGGTCCGAGAGGCTCATGCCATTGGTGACCACGCCGCCGGGCTCGGACGCCGCCGAGACCACGTAGCCGCCGGGGCACATGCAGAAGCTGAACGCGGAGCGGCCGCTCGGCAGGTGCTCGGAGAGCTTGTACGGCGCGGCGCCCAGGGCGGGGCTTCCCGCCGCGGGCCCGTAGAGCGCGCGGTCGATGTCCGCCTGCAGGTGCTCGATGCGCACGCCCATGGCGAAGGTCTTGCGCTCCATGGCGACGCCGCGCTCGCGCAGAAGCTCAAAGACGTCGCGGGCCGAGTGTCCGCAGGCCAGGACCACGGCCGACGTCTCCACGCGCTCCTCGCGCACGGCCCCGTCCACACCGCGCGACGTCAGCGTGACCGAACGGACCGCGCCGCCCGCGACCTCGAGGTCGCTCATGCGGCAACGGGTGCGCACCTCCCCGCCGGCGTCCTCGATCCGGCGCAGGATGCTCGTGACGACGCCGGGCAGGACGTCGCTTCCCACATGGGGCTTCGCGTCCCAGAGGATCTGCGGCTGGGCCCCGGCGACGACGAAGGTCTGGAGGATCAGCCGGTGCGCGGGGCTCTTCGTGCCGGTCTGGAGCTTGCCGTCCGAGAACGTGCCCGCGCCGCCGACGCCGAACTGGATGTTGCTCTCGGGGTCGAGGACACCCGTCGCGTTGTGCTCAGCGACGACCTTGCCGCGCCGGGTCGCGTCGTCGCCGCGCTCGACGAGCAGGGGCGCGAGGCCCGCGCGCGCGAGCGAGAGCGCGCAAAAGAGACCCCCGCACCCTGCGCCGACCACGACGACGCGCTGTTCGGGCGCGTTGCGGACGGGCTCGGGGAAGCCAAAGGGGGCCTCGTCCACGAGCTTCACGCCCTTCTCCGCGTGCGCGGCGGCGAGCCTGGCCAGCGCTTCGCGCTCGGCGTCCTCGCCGCCCTTGAGGCGAACGTGGAGGGTGAAGATGAGAACGATGTCGTTCTTCTTGCGCGCGTCGATGGAGCGCCGGCGGCGCTCGAGGGACGCGAGCTCGCGAGCGGGGGCGCGGAGCTTCTTCGCGACGGCGCGGCGCAGCATGCCGAGCTCGCAGCCGTCGGTGCCGTCGAGTTGCCGAAGCCGGATTCTGATGCCGGAGAGCTCTAGCATTCGTTGCCCCCATTGTTCGTGTGGTCCTTGCCCGGAAGCGCCCCGCGGGCCGAGAGCGCGGCGCGGGCGGCCGCCGCGCCGGCGACCATGCCGCTCTTCCACGCCCATGCCAGGTTGAACCCCCCGCAGTCAGCGTCGATGTCGAGCGCCTCCCCGCACGCAAAGAAGCCCGGGCAGGTGCGCGACGCGAGCGTGGATGCATCGAAGTCGGATGTCGGCAGGCCGCCGCGTTTGACCTGCGCTTTATTTGTCTCGGCAAGTCCCTCGACGACGAAGTCGAGCGCACGTGCCCGCTCAAGCGCGCGGTGCCCTCCGCCGAGCGCGCGGGCGATGCGCGGGTCGAGCACACCGTCGGGCACGAGGCGCACGAGCTCGGCCTTAGGAATGCCGCAGGTGAGGTCGAGCCGGACGACGTCGCCTGCGCGCACGCGGCGCGAGAAGTCGAACATCACGATGCCCGAAAGCCCCCACGGGCGGAAGAGCACCTCGCCCGCCTCGGCAAAGACGATCTCGCCGCCTCGCAGAAGCTCGGCTTGCACGCGGGCGCGGCGACCGTCGAGCTCCGCGAGCGGGACGTCCCCGTCCGCGGGATGCGCGGCGATCGGGCAGAGCACCGGCTCGCCCGCGCCGCCCGTCGCCGCCACCACGGATGCGGCACGGGGGACGGAGCTACCCGCCGCATCCTCAGGAGAAGAAGCGGCGATCGGCCCCGCCCCACTTGCCGCATCGACTTCGCGCCCGCAGGCGAGGACGACGCCGGCGCGGCGACAGCGCTCGAGGAGCACGTTTCGCACGCTCGCGGCCTGCAGCGACGCCGGGTAGAGCCGGCCGCCCTCGCTCGTCCACGCGAGGCCGCAGCCGCGCCAGAAACCCAGCACGTCGGAGAGCCACGCATGCCCGTCCCCACACACGGCGCGCACGAAGGCCGGGTCGTTGTAGCGCTCGGCGTCCAGGTCCTCGTTCGCGAAGTTGCAGCGGCCGTTGCCCGTGGCGAGGATGGTCCGCCCGCACTCGAGCTCACGCTCGTAGACGACCACGGAGGCCCCCGCCTCGGCGGCGACCGTCGCGGCGACGAGCCCGGCCGCGCCGCCGCCGATGACGGCGACGTCGCAGCGCTCGGGGACCTTCACCGCCGCCGCGGCCGCGGCGAGGGCTTCTTTGCGCTGGGCGCGGGAGGGCTTCTTTTTCGACGCCGAGGCCACGGGGCTAAAGGCCCTCGTTGCTCAGGAACTCGGTGAACTCCGCCACCTGGACGACGGTCTCGGTCATCTGCGGCAGCGTGCCCTTGGGCAGCGCCTCCTCGAAATCGCCGCGGTCGCACGCCTCGGCGAGCGCCGGGTCGATGCCGAGCTGCCCGAGCTCCACGAGGCCGAATGCCTTCGCGGTCTCCTCGAGGCGGGAGGGGCCGTAGGGGTAGATCTTTTTCCCGCAGTCGGGGCAGGTCACGTAGGCCATGTTCTCCACGAGGCCGAGCACGGGCACGCCCATCATGTTCGCCATGTTCACGGCCTTGCCCACGACCATCTGGACGAGGTCCTGCGGCGAGCTCACGATGACGACGCCCTCGACGGGCAGGCTCTGGAAGACGGTGAGGGCCACGTCGGAGGTTCCCGGGGGCATGTCCACCAGCAGGAAGTCGAGCTCGCCCCACGCGGTCTGGCCCCAGAACTGCTTGATCGCGCCCGCGACCACGGGGCCGCGCCAAAGCACGGGGTCGGTCTCGTGCTCGAGGACGAGGTTCGCGCTCATGATCTTGATGCCGCCGCGGGACTCCTGCGGCACGAGCAGGTTGTCCTGCGCGTAGGCGTGGGCCCCGGCGAGGCCGAACATCTTTGGGATGGAGGGGCCGGTCACGTCGGCGTCCAAGATGCCGACCTTGGCGCCGCGGCGGGCGAGCTCGGTGGCGAGGATGCCCGTGACGAGCGACTTGCCCACGCCGCCCTTGCCCGAGACGACGCCGATCACGTGCTTGATGGAGCTGCCCTCGGCGAGGGGCTCCACCTGCGGGCCCGCCTGCTCGGCTGCCTGCTGGCCCTCCTCGTGGCCCTTCTGGCGAGAGGACTCGAACTCCTCGCGGATACGCTGCTTCTCTGCTTCGTCCATGGTTACCTTTCTCGTTCAAAGTGCTGCGACCTTTGATTCTACCCGCTGAGCGCGCGTCGCAAGGCGGATAATGGGCTTCCTTGGGCGCGGGCGGGCGCCAAAAAGCCTGCCGCGCAAAACCCGCGGGCGAATCCCGCGGCCCAGAAGACCGATCAACAGAGAGGAGCACCGCCATGCCGAGTGAGCGGGACACGCGTGTCAACGGGCCCGTCGGCGACGCCCGGAGCTTCACGCTCGACTCCGACGGCTTCGCTTGCTCGCTCGTCTGCGAGGAGCCCGAGGTCTGGCGCGTCGAGCTTCGCATGGACCGCACCTTCCTGCCCGACGTGAACGTCCATGTGGTCCGCGACGGCGACGAGGCGCTCATCGTCGACACCGGGACCTGGGACGACTACAACGACACCCGCCTCATGCGCGCGCTCGCGCGGCTCGGCGTGGACCCGGCGCGCGCGACCGTCTTCATCACCCACTCGCACGACGACCACGCGGGGCTCGCCCGCGAGCTCGCCTCCGCCGGCGCGCGCATCCTCATGAGCGAGCAGGCCTTGGCCGACCTCCGGGCCTTCTCCTCCCCCGACTACCTGCGGTTCATGGCGGGCCGGCTCGTCGCGGAGGGGTCCGACCCGGTCGTCGCGGAGAAGCTCGCGCGCACGATCTGGACCCGCCGGGCGGACTTCACGCTCGATGGCTTCGAGGCCGAGGCGGTCCGGCCGCACGACCGCATAGCCTGCGGGCGCTGGGGCTTCGAGGTCCTGCCGACGCCCGGCCACACGCCGGGCCACTGCGCGCTGTGGCTGCCTGAGCGCTCGATGGCGTTCACCGGCGACGCGCTGCTCTTCGCCTGCTCGACCTTCATCTGCTTCTGGCGCGGGGTGCCCGACAGCCTCGGCCTGCAGCTGGGGACCCTCCGCACGCTCTCCGGCCTCGGCATCGAGCGCGCCTTCCTCGGCCACGGCCGCCAAGAAGGGAGCCTCGCCGACCGGGCGGCCGCCAACATCGCCCACCACGAGCGCCGCGGCTCCCGCGCGCTCGAGGCAGTGCGCCGGTCGCCCGGGCGCAGCGGCCGCGAGCTCGTCTGCGACCTCGGTTGGCGCGCCGTGGGCGCAGGCGGCCTCGACGCCGTGGCGCCGCTGACCCGCTGGTTCATCTGCGCCGAGAGCGCGGCGCACCTCGACCACCTCGTTGAGCTGGGCTCCGTTCGCCGAGTCCCGGATGCCGGCGGCGTCGCGCGGTATTATCCCGAGTAATGCAGGGGACGTGGCCCCCAAGCCCCGCCCCGACAAAGAAGCCCGGGGCGGCGCCCCGGCGGACCAAGGAGGCCCCATGCTCTTCTCTTCGCTTTCCGACTACTCCCAGAGCGTCATCCCCGCAGATCGCATGGCCAAGGTGCTGGAGTTCCTCGGCCGCGACGGCCTCGCAGACATCGAGTGCGGCCGCCACGACATCGACGGCGACGCGATCTACGCGAACGTGATGGAGTTCGAGACCGTGCCCGCCGCCGAGAAGCCCTTCGAGGCGCATCGCCGCTATGCCGACGTCCACTTCGTCATCAGCGGCGTCGAGCGCCTAGCGACGGCGCCGGTCCGCGAGCTCGAGCCCCTCGGCGAGTTCAACCGCAAGGACGACTTCGGCCTCTACGTCAACGCGCCCCGCGAGGCCTGGGTCGAGCTCCACGAGGGCGACCTCGTGGTCACCCCTCCCTGCGACGCGCACAAGCCGGGCTGCTGCGCCGAGGCGGGCCCCGCCAAGCTCAAGAAGGTCTGCGTCAAGGTCCTCGTCGACTAGCCCCTCCGAAAAGCCGCGGCTCAGGCCTCCGGCTTGCATAGACGGCAAAAAGAAGCCGACGCCCGACCAGGCACCGGCTTCTTTTTTGATCTCGGCAGTTGGGTTGGCAGTTGGGGCGTCCCCCTTGTCCCTGCGCTACTCCAGCCCGAGGTACGCGAGCATGCCCGCGACGGCGACCTTCGCCCCCGCGACGGCGTGGACGACGGTGAGCGGCCCTACGACGACGTCGCCGGCGGCAAAGACTCCGGGCACGGTCGTCTGGCCGTCCTCCCCAACCTCGAGCAGGCCGCGGTCATTCGCGCACAGCCCGTCGGTGGTCAGCACAAGCTTGTTTTTGGGCTGCTGCGACGCGGCGATGATCACGGTGTCGGCGTGGACGTGGTCGAGCTGCTCCTCGTAGCCCGTGACCTTGTCGTCCTCGTCGAAGATCGCCGTGCGGAATACCGGGCCGTTCTCGTCGATGGCGCAGATGGCCTTGCCGTAGGCGATCTCGGCGCCCTCGAGCTCGGCGTACTCGACCTCGTCGGAGCTCGCAGAGACGTGCTTGCTGCGCGCGTAGAGCGTGACCTTGCGCGCGCCGTGGCGCAGCGCCTGGCGGGCGACGTCCATGGCGACGTTGCCCACGCCGATGACGGCAACCTCGTCGCCGATGTGCACCGAGGAAGGGTTGACCAGGTAGTCGATGCCGAACGCGACGTTTCCGCGGGTCTCGCCGGGGATGCCGAGCTTGCGGGCGCGCCAGGTGCCCGTGCCCACGAACACGGCGTCGTAGCCGTCGCGCAGCAGGTCGTCGATGTGCAGCGCGCCGCCGATGGTGGTCGAGGGGCGCACGTGCACGCCGAGATCGCACATGACCTTGCGGTACTTCTGGACGAGCGTCTTCGGCAGGCGGAACTCGGGGATGCCGTACTCGAGGACGCCGCCGATCTGCTCGCGCTGCTCGAACACGGTGACGTCGCAGCCGCGCTGGGCGAGCTTGATGGCGGCCGTGATGCCGGCGGGGCCGGAGCCGATGACGGCGACGGACTTGCCGCAACTCTCCGCCTGCTCGAAGCGGGCGCGCTCGAGGTAGGCCGAGCTGATGAAGCTCTCGATGCTCGAGAAGTGGATCGGCGCGCCCTTGTGGCCCTGGACGCACGCGCCCTCGCACTGATTCGAGTGGTTGCACACGATCGAGCAGACGGCGCTCATGGGGTTGTTCTCGAACAGGAGCGCGCCCGCCTCGTCGAGCTTCCTTTGCTTGAACAGGTCGATGACCTGCGGAATCGGCGTATGGACGGGGCAGCCCTTGAGCTGGCAGAGCGGCCGCTTGCACCCTAGGCAGCGGTTGGCCTCCTCGACGATGTGGATCGCCATTCTTTCTTCCTCTCCTCGCGGTGAAAAAAGACGGGCGCGGCCCCTCGCCGCGCCCGCCGGATCAGACAGGCATCGCTATCGCGCCGGGCGAGCCCGGCGGCATCGGCTCGCGCTAGGCGCGGATCTTGGCCACGACCTCCATGGCGCCGCGGCAGGCCTCGGTGACCTTCGAGAAGTCGCCGTCGGCAAAGAGTGCGGGCTTGACCATCCAGGTGCCGCCGCAGGCGACGATGCACGGCGAGCTCAGGTACTCCTCGACGTTCGCGGTGCTCACGCCGCCGGTCGGCATGAAGCGGTGGCCGACGAACGGGGCGCACAGGGCCTTGATGGTGTTGAGTCCGCCGTACTGCGCGGCCGGGAAGAACTTCGTGACGGTGAGGCCGAGCTTGCGGGCGGCGGTGACCTCGGAGGGGGTCACGGTGCCGGGCAGCGCGGGGACGTTGAGCTCGATGCAGCGCTTGACGACATCGGCGTCGAAGCCCGGGCTCACGATGAAGCCGGCGCCCGCGGCGACGGCCTCGTCGACCTGCTCGACGGTGAGGACGGTGCCGGCGCCCACGTTGATCTCGGGGACCTCGTCGTGCATGGCCTTGATGCACTCGGCGGCGCAGGCGGTGCGGAAGGTGACCTCAGCGGAGGGCATGCCGCCGGCGACGAGCGCGCGGGCCATGGGGACGGCGTCCTCGACCTTGTCCAGGACGACGACGGGGACGACGGCGAGGTCGTGGAGCTTCTGGTAGAAATCCTCGAACATGATGTGTTCCTCTCGGTTTGCCGCCGGCCGCTGGGCCTGCGGGTTTATTTTCAAAGAAGTACGGGGCCGGTTAGGGCCAGCTGCGCGCTAGCGGGAGACGCGGGTGCCGCCGCCGGAGACCGCGACGCCGGCGATCTCGGCCTCGGTCACGAGGTTCGCGTCGCCGCGGACGGTCAGCTTGAGCACAGAGGCCGCGATGGCGTAGTCGATGGCGCGCTGCGGCTCATAGCCGTGGAGCAGCGCGTGGAGCAGGCCGGCGTTGAAGGCGTCGCCGCCGCCCACGCCCTCGAGCACGTGCACGTCATGGGCGCCGCTGAACCAGTGTGCGTCGGTCTCGGCGTCGTAGAGCACGCCCATCCACTGCGAGCGCTCAACGCTCTGGATGTCGCGCACGACGCTGGCGACCTTCTTGCAGCCGTAGGTCGCGCAGATCTGGCGGGCCATCTCGACGTAGGAGTCGCGCTCCTCGATGCCGTTGCTCAGCGAGCCGGAGACGCAAGTGATGCCGAGGCCGGCGGGCGCGTCCTCGTCGTTGGCGATGACGATGTCGACGAGGGACAGGAGCTCGGCCATGACCTGCTGGGACTTGGCCGGCGACCACATCTTGCCGCGGTAGTTGACATCGCAGACGGTGACGATGCCGCGCTCGCGGGCGGCCGCGAGGGCCTGCTTGCAGGCGAGCGCCATCTCGTCGGAGATGGCCGGCGTGACGCCGCTGAAGTAAAAGACGCCGACGCCCCCGAGGATGGAGTCCCAGTCGAGCTCGTCGTGGCTCGCCATGTTGATGGCGGAGTACTTGCGGTCGTAGACGCAGCCGTTGGAGCGCTGCGAGGCGCCGAGCTCGAAGTAATACGTGCCCAGGCGGTCGCCGGAGCGCACGACGCGCGAGGTGTCGACGCCGTAGCCGCGCAGGCCGCGCAGGGCACAGTCACCGATGCGGTTGGCGGGCACGACCGAGACGTAGGCCGCGTTGTCGCCCTGGTACGCGAGCGAAAGAGCGGTATTCGCCTCCGCGCCGCCGTAGCGGGCGTCGAAGGACGTTGCCTGCTCGATGCGCAGGTTGTCGGGCGGGCTGAGGCGGAGCATGATCTCGCCGAAGGTGAGCACGAGCGTGTTCTGGTCCATTCTTCCTCCAACCGGGTAGTCATCTACCTTTGTGTAATCGATTTACGAAATCGATTACGTAACTTCGATTTGTATTGTATACTCCACTGAAGCGGGAATCGCAACGTGATTCTGGATTCGGCGGATAAAAACACGGGGACGGAGGCGGAAATGGCCCGCGTGCGCATCAAGGACATAGCGGAACAGGCGGGCGTGAGCGCCGCCACCGTGTCCCGCTACCTCAACAACACCCCGGGCGCCATGACGGAAGATACCCGCGCGCGCATCGCCGAGGTCGTCGAGCGTACCGGGTACCGGCCGCTCGCCGCGGCGCGGAGCCTGCGCACCGACCGCTCGCAGCTGCTCGGCGTCGTGTTCGCGGACATCGCCAACCCCTACTCCTCCGCGATGCTCGAGGCGCTCTCGCGCGAGGCGGAGGGCGCGGGCTACTCCCTCATGACCGCCGTCTCGGGCAACGGCCCCGCCTCCGAGGCGGCAGCCGTCGAGCGCCTGCTCTCCGCCGGGGCGGACGCGCTCGTGGTCAACACCTGCGGCGGCAACGACGAGGCGCTCATCGAGGCGAGCCGCAAGGCCCCGGTCGTCTTGCTGGACCGCGACCTCGACGGCGGCCTCGCGCGCGTCGACCGCAAGCTCGACATCGTGACCTCGAACAACGCCGAACTCGTCAACGGCCTCGTCGGCGAGCTCGTGGGGTGCGGGTGCAAGAAGATCGTGCTCCTGACGCAGAGCGGCATCGCGAGCTCCATCCGGCGCGAGCGCGCAGCGAGCTTCTCGGACGACGTGGCCGCGGTCGGCGTCGAGGGGGAGGTCGTCGCGCTCGAGGACGACGTCCAGAAGGCCGCGGCACAGATCGGCTCGCTCGTGGGCGGCGGTGCCGGCTGCGATGGGGGCAACGTTGGCGACAAGGGCCGCGACGACGGCGAGCGACGCGGGGAGCTTGGCCTCATGGCCGTCAACGGTGTCGTGTTCCTGCAGCTCATCGAGGCGCTGCAGGCCGCGAACCCCGGGCTCGGCGAGGACGCCGAGAGGCGCGTCCGTCTGACGACCTTCGACGAGTACGCGTGGAACCGCATGCTCATGGGCGGCGTCACCACGGCGGCCCAGGACGTGGGCGCCATCGCGCGGGCGGTCTTCGGCCAGGCGATGGCGCGGATCGACGGCGACCGCGGGCCCGCCCGGCGGATCGAGGTGCCCGGAAGAATCATCCGCCGCGCGTCGACTGCTCGACGGCCGGTCTAAGGCCCGGCGCCGTCGACACAATGGAAACTGAGCCGCGGGCTTCTTCCCAGGCTCCGATGCTGGGTTACAAGTTAGCCCGAAGCCACAACTATGCCGTTGTTCATACTTCCTTAACTAATATCATTAAGCTAGCTGCTGTTTTACAAATTAAAAGTAGTGGTTTTGTGCAGACATAATGCCTTAGCTTGATTGGACATTTATTAATCGGCTAGGATACTTTCCAGAGCCTGAACCGACGGATGCGACAACCTCGATTCACGGTTTTCCCTTTGCCGCCGGAGGCCCGCGGCTGACGCGAGACGAACGCCATGCAGTCTCTTGCCAGTACCTCCCAACCAAAACCGCGGGCCCGGCGGCCTTTGCTGTTTTTCGGCCCGATGGCCTATGCTTCGATGGGTCGCCCCCCACGCGGGAACCGTCAACAGATCGGACAATCAATGACAAAGGACAACGCCGGCGCGGCCGGCTTCAGCATGAACAGCTTCCGTCTCGACGGGAAGCTAGCCCTCGTCACCGGCGCGACCTACGGCATCGGCATGGCCATCGCCGAGGCGCTCGGCGAGGCGGGCGCGCGGATCGCCTTCAACGCGCGTCATGCGGACAAGGTCGCCGAGGCGCAGGAGCACTACCGCGCGGCGGGGCTCGATGCGCGCGGCTACGTCTGCGACGTCACCGACGAAGAGGCCGTGTCCGAGCTCATCGGGCGGATCGAGTCCGATTTCGGAACCACGCCCGACGTCCTCGTGAACAACGCCGGCGTCATCCAGCGCACGCCGATGCTCCAGACGAGCGCCGCCGATTTCCGCCGCGTCGTCGATACCGACCTCAACGCGCCGTTCATCGTGAGCAAGGCCTGCATCCCCGGCATGATCGAGAAGGGCCACGGCAAGATCATCAACGTCTGTTCCATGATGAGCGAGCTCGGGCGCGAGACCATCGCGGGCTACGCGGCCGCCAAGGGCGGGCTCAAGATGCTCACCAAAAACATCTGCTCCGAGTTCGGCGAGGCAAACATCCAGTGCAACGGCATCGGGCCAGGCTACATCGCCACGCCGCAGACCGCGCCGCTACGCGAGCACCAGACCGACGGAAGCCGCCACCCCTTCGACGCGTTCATCGTGAGCAAGACGCCCGCAGCCCGCTGGGGCACGCCCGAAGACCTCAAGGGGCCGGCGGTGTTTCTTGCCAGCGACGCGTCGAACTTCGTCAACGGGCACATCCTCTACGTCGACGGAGGTATCCTCGCCTACATCGGCAAGCAGCCGCAGTAAGAAGGGCCCGGCGATGCGGGGCGGTGCTGGGGCACGCGACGGGAGTGATGCGAAAAAACGCCTCCGTGGCACTCCGTGTTGCAGAAATCGCCGCTGTGGCACTCCGTGTTGCAGAAATCGCCGCTGTGGCACATCGCGCTACAAAAATCGCCGCTGTGGCACGTCCATTCGCGCCACAGCGGCGTTTCTCGCCACGCCCCGCCTGAAAAGAAGCCCCCTACACCCCATACGCATCCACCGGCACAAGGTCGTCATCGCGGGCGACGCCAAGCTCTGCGAGCTTGCTGAGCGCAGCCTTCCGATAGTCCGCCCTGCCGCGACCGCCCCACTCGATGCCGTCGATTCGATCGAGCTCCTCTTTGAGCGCGAGCCTCAGCGCGCGATGCTTCTCTTTCCTCTTTGCGCTTGTTCGATATGTCCTCCGACCAGTATCTTTGGATATCGCCTCCACAAGGTCTTCCATGTAGGGCAAATCGTCGTAAAGATCTTTATTGAGCTGGTACTCAATGCCACCGTATGCCAGAATCTCGTTGGTTCTGCGCTCGTCCTCCGCTTGACGATCCCTCGTCAGGTGACCTCCGCCGTTATACTCAAGTGCCACAAAACGAGGGCCGCCGGAAGTTGAAAAGAACGAGCCCCCAGAGCAAATAGCACTCGCTTTATTTTCGGCGTCGTCGCACCTTTTGAAGATAAAGTCCGGCCTCCTGGACTTGCGCGAGCCCTTCTTTCCTAGAATTGCGACGTCAATCGGCTGATTCACGGCATCGACCGTCAGTCCAAAGCCTCCACAACGCAACGGGAGAGTCAATCGCAAATAAAGGCGCGTCTCCATCGGCGAGGCCAGCCCCTCCGCCACCCCCGGAAGAGCTCGGCGCACAAGACCGACGCCATCGAAGCTCCCAAGCTCCTCTAGATGTTTTTGCAGGGATTCCTTGGTCATAAGGGGCTCGCCAACCTGCAGCATCCCCCCGGGGACCGCCGGCGAAACGGCGTATACACCAAGCAGCTCGCAGAGCAACACCTGGAGCTCCAGCTCAGTGAGCAGCGGCGCCATCTGAACCGCAAGATGCTCGGGGCAGACGCAAGCGATGCTGCCTTCCAGCAGGGCGATGCTTTTGGCGGGCAGCTCCTTCTTGCAAATCCTGGTGGTCAGATGCGGCCACCTGCGCCTGCACGCGACGTCGCCGATGAGCGCTTCCATACGAGTCGGCTCGAATCCATATCGAGAAAGAATGCCCGCCAGCTCGGAGACGCGCTCAAGGGAAGGGGCCCCGCGCGGCACTGCGTCGAAACAAGGCCTCGCCTCCGAAAGACGTTCACGCAGCCCAATGGTGCGGTACGCCTCTAATGCGGTGTTATGTGTAAGCAGAAGCTCCATTGCCCCAGCGTAGCGTTATGCGATCGTATTGGTTAAGGTCATGGAGAATATTAATTTTCGAATTTTACCGACGGCTTTCCGCTATCTTGCGGGTTTCTTCCGCCAAAATGTGTTCTCGCAGGTACAGAGGCCGCGCGCCGCATTGGAAAGACTGCATCGCAGCGCACCGGAGCCAGCCGACGACCCGCCCGCTTACCGTCCACCCAAGAAAGTGCCACCGCTCGCCACAAGCAGAGAAGACACTGTGCGAAACCGATCGTCGACGCGTTTACCAACCGCGACCGGAGGGTCGCGGGCCCAGGCGGCAAACACCGACGTGACGAAAACGGCGCTGCGAAATACGCCACGGAAGGACTGGGCACCGCGCCGCGTAACAGAAATGGGCGCTGTGGCACAGGGCGTGACAGAAATGGGCGCTGTGGCACAGGTATGCGTGCCACAGCGGCGTTTCTCGCCACTCCCCGTGCCACAGCGGCGTTATTTGTCACGCGCCGTGCCGCAGCGAAATTGCTCGCCACGCATAGTGCCATGGCAGCGGCAGTTGCTACGCCCCTCGAGGGGGGATCGTCGATTGCGCCGATTACGGTATACGGTTGCATTCGGGTGCCAAGAAGGAAACGAGAGCCGCGTTCTCCCTGGTAGATGCGAAGTCTATCAAAGTATATCGGTCGGGCCGGTGGAGCCGGAGGGCGAGTCATCGGAGGCACCCGAGTCGTCCCCGAGGCCGAGACCGGAGAAGACCCTGCTCACCGCCGAGAGGTCGACATCGGGCCCGAAGGCCTTCACGA
>NZ_DAWEMK010000013.1:17519-32984 GCF_052362415.1 Paratractidigestivibacter sp.
GGCCCCAAACGGCGTGGACCAGATACCCCCGCTGCTCGGCGCTCAAGTCCGTGAGCTGAGAGAACATGACGGGCACCGTCTCGGACAGGTTGCCTTTGAGGCCCGAGAACGTGTCCTCCCCGGGCGCCGAGAGGATCGAGAACAGCGCGTTGACGAAGCCGGCGCGGTCCGCGCGGCTCGTGCCGGAGATCCATTGATTGAGCGTGCGGTCAAGCAGCGCCGCCCCACGCGAGACCGAGTCGGCGCGGGCGAAGTCGGTCCCCTCGACCACCCAGCTGAACGGGTCGTGCTGAAGGAAGCCCGAGGCGGTCGAGCACACGACCGAGTACGGCTCCTGCTGCTCGAACATCATCCCGATGAGGGACGACTCCGGAACGGTTTTGCTCACCTTGCCGCTGCGGGCGGCGAAGTCGGCCGAGGCCAGCGCCTCTGCCGTGAAACCAGGCCCGTCGTGCGAGAAGACCTTCTCTATACGCTCGAACACCGGCACCGAGCAGCTCATCGCCGCGTACACCGCGAGGTTTCCGCCCTTCGAGTGCCCACCGACGTAGAGCTTGCCAGGAACCGTCAGCGCCACGCGCTCGAGGTAGGAGACCGCCGAGCGCTGAGAAGGAACGTCGGCCTCGAAGGCCATGTTGAGGTCTTCTTTCCAGCCGACGAGAGAGTTGTCCGTCCCGCGGAAGCTCACGTAGGCGTCGCCCGAGGGGAAGCGCAGCGTACAGGCGGCGAACTGTTTCTCGGCCTCGCCATCGGTCTCGTCCACGAAGTCGGAGAGCCGGACGCCCCGCAGGCGCGGCGAGGCAATCGCCGCCGCGAGCAGGCGAATGAGCCCCTCGGGGTCCCAGAGGTCACGCGTCATGTTCTCGAACCACTCGGCTCGGTACATCCTGTGGAGCTCGCAGCCCTTGCCGCCCCGCGCCCCGCGCGCCGAGCGCGGGAGCCGATAGTACGAGAGGCACGCGAGCACGAGGCTGTCCACGTCGCCGAGCGGCCGCTCGTCGAGCGTCTGGAACTCCGACCCGAGGTAATCGATGATGTTCATATCCGCTCCAATGACGAAAAGGGACTGTCCCTTTTCGTCATTTCTTCGGTTTCCAGCGGCGGCGGGTGGCGTGGGCGCTGCCCTTGCGGGCGCCGGCCTTGAGGCGGGCCATCACGTCGTCCGCGCTCGCGCCCTCCAGGCGGCTCTTTACCTCCACGAGCTGGTCGCGGGCGGCGGCGGCTCGCTCGAAGTCCATCTCTTCCGAGGCGCGCGACATCTCGGTCTGCAGGCCGCTCGCCAGCTCCTCGAGCTCAGGGCGCGTCAGCTCGTCGAGGTCCATTACATGACGGTCCTCCGGGGCCCCTTGCTCGTCGGCGCCCTCCCCCGACGCGGTGTAGAACGCGCCGTGGCCGAGCTCGTCGCCGCGGCTTCGCTTGCGCTTGCCCACGTTCTCGTCCGCCTCGGAGATGAACGCGCTGATGTCGTTGACCGCCTTGTGGACGGTCCTTGGCACGATGCCGTGCTCGGCGTTGTACGCCATCTGGATCTCGCGGCGGCGGCGCGTCTCGTCGATGGCCACGCGCATGGAGTCGGTGACCACGTCGGCGTACATGACCACGCGACCCTTGGCGTTGCGCGCGGCGCGGCCCATGGTCTGGATGAGCGAGCGGCGGTTGCGCAGGAAGCCTTCCTTGTCCGCGTCGAGGATGGCCACGAGGCTGACCTCGGGGATATCGAGCCCTTCTCGCAAAAGATTGATGCCCACGAGCACGTCGATGCGGCCCTCGCGCAGATCGCGGATGATCTCCACGCGGTCGAGCGTGGCGGTGTCGGAGTGCATGTAGTTCACGCGGATGCCCTCGTCGAGCAGATGGTCGGTGAGGTCCTCGGCCATGCGCTTGGTGAGCGTGGTCACGAGCACGCGCTCCTTCTTTGCCACCGTGGCCTTGATCTCGTCGATGAGGTCGTCGATCTGGCCCTCGATGGGGCGCACCTCGACCTCCGGGTCCAGGAGCCCCGTCGGGCGGATGATCTGCTCCACGCGCTGCTGGCTCACGGACTCCTCGTAGTCTCCCGGCGTCGCGCTCACGTAGATGAACTGCGGCACGCGCCCCTCGAACTCGTCGAAGCGCAGCGGGCGGTTGTCGAGCGCCGACGGCAGGCGAAACCCGTGCTCGACCAGGGTGATCTTCCTCGAGCGGTCGCCCTCGTGCATGCCGCGGATCTGCGGCACCGTCACGTGGCTCTCGTCGATGATGCAGAGCATGTCCGACGGGAAGTAGTCGATGAGGGTGTAGGGCGGCTCGCCGGGCTTGCGGCCGTCGAGGTGGCGGGAGTAGTTCTCGATGCCGTTGCAGAAGCCCATGGTCTCGAGCATCTCGAGGTCGTAGGCGGTGCGCTGCGCGAGGCGCTGGGCCTCGAGGATCTTGTCCGCCGCCTTGAGCTCGGCCACGCGGGCCTCGAGCTCCTCGCTGATGGTCTTGAGGGCGCGGCCGACCTTCGGGCGCTCGGTCACGTAGTGGGACGCCGGCCAGATGGGGATGGCGTCGAACTCGCGCACGATCTCGCCCGTGACGTTGTCCACCTCGGCGATGAGCTCGACCTCGTCGCCAAAGAAGCTCACGCGCAGCGGATTCTCCGCGTACGGGGGGAACACGTCCACGGTGTCCCCGCGCACGCGGAACGTGCCGCGGCTGAGGTCGTAGTCGTTGCGGTCGTACTGGATGTCGATGAGGGACTTGATGAGGTCGTCGCGCTCGAGCGCCTCGTCCTTGCTCACGTTGGGCGCGAGGCCCGCGTAGTCCTGCGGGCTGCCGATGCCGTAGATGCAGCTCACGGACGCGACCACGATCACGTCGCGGCGGGACAGCAGGCTCGAGGTGGCCTGGTGGCGGAGCTTCTCGACCTCCTCGTTGATGGAGGAGTCCTTCTCTATATAGGTGTCGGTCTGCGGAACGTAGGCCTCGGGCTGGTAGTAGTCGTAGTACGAGACGAAGTACACGACCGCGTTGTTCGGGAAGAACTCGCGCATCTCGGACGCGACCTGGGCGGCAAGAGTCTTGTTGGGCTCCATGATGAGCGTGGGGCGGTTCAGGGCCTCGATGGTCTTTGCCATGGTGAAGGTCTTGCCCGAGCCGGTGACGCCCATAAGGGTCTGGTAGCGCAGGCCGTCCTCGACGCCCTTCGCGAGCTTGGCGATGGCCTGGGGCTGGTCGCCCGCCGGCTCGTAGGGAGAGACGACGCGCAGGGGCTCGCCGGCCTTCTCGCGCCCGAAGCGGCGCAGCTCGCCGCCGAATCGCTCGTCCGCCATATGCGCTCCTCTCGCCACAGGATCTCGAAGGATTCGATTCGTACAAGTGTACCAAATCGAGAGTAGGACGCGACTGCGCGATGAGGGCGTGCGGCGCGGCCCCATCGCGCACGGCGCCAGGCTCGGGCCCCAAGGCGCTCGGCGAATGACCACCCGCGACGTTGGATAGAATAACCAGGAGCAGATCATGGAGGGTAACGTTGGCAAAAGACGGCAGGCAGCATACAAAGAAGTGCGCAGCGGCGGCCTTAGCGGTCGCCGCGCTGGTCGCGGCCGCAGCCTGCGGACCGGCGCCGTTCGCCTTTGTCCTCGGCGCGCTCGTATGTTGGGCGTGTCAGCGCCTTGCCACAAAGAAGCGCGGGGACCTGGTCCCGCTCTCGACGCCCGCCGCATCGCCGGCAAAAGGCCAGGCAATGCCCGCGGCAAAGCCGGAGACCCAAGACGAAGGCGCTCAGCCTGCGGCTCCGGCGTCGTCCTCCCCCGCCGACGGCGCAGCTGTACCGGACACGGAAGAGGCACCCGCCCCTGCCGCGCCCGAGCGCGACCCCCACGAGGAGCTCGACGACCTCGTCCTGCGCAGCTCCAACGTCATCGCGAGCCTCGCGGACCTCGTCCGCCACGGAGACGCCCCAGCCGACCTCCGCGCGCTCGTGGAGCGCTCCGGGCTGCTCGGGTGGAGCGGCGCCCCGCGCGTCGAGGCGAAGATGCTGCAGCGCAGCGGCCACTGGTGGCTCTACGCCGCCGACGAGCTCCCCGACGCGGACTATGACCGCATGCTCGCCGCGGAGCTCCTGCTCAACCTCACCGATGATCTGCACTACCAGGCCTCGTCCGTGAACGGCTCCGCACCCGCCGACGTCGCTGCGCTCGACGACCGCATCGCGAGGATCCTCGGCGCCGTCGACGGGCTCGACCCCTTCGGCGCGCCCGACGAGTCGACCACCTTCCTCGCGCAGGGCGCCGAGGAGGGCGGCGAGTGGGCGGCGCGCCTCGCCATCGCAGACTTCGCCGAGAGCCTGCCCGCGCCCCTGCGCGTCGCCGTGTCGTTCCAGGTGAACATCGCGGATGGGCTCACCGTGGTTGACGTCGAGGTGCCGAGGCCGCAGGTCTTCGTCTCGGTCGCGTCCGACGAGGCGGGCCGCGCCGCATGGTCGCGAAGCTACGCGATGCGGCTTTGCCTCGCGCTCGGGCGCGGCGCGTTCGGCGCGTCCGGCCGCATCGAGCGCGTGGTCGTCAACGGCCACGAGCACGGCACGCGCACCCCCGTGATCAGCATCGACCTCACGCGCAGCGGCCTCGACCGCCTGCGCGACGAGCTCCGCGCCCTGCTGGTGGGCGAGCTGCCGCAGGGCCTCGGCATCCGCTGGTACGCGACCGCGGACGGGCGACTGGCCCCCGTCGACCCCATCATGACCGTCTGGGACGACGCCGTCGCCCCTCTTTCCCGCTGGGAAGGCGTTGAGGAGAACCACCTTCCCGCGCCCGACGCCGTTGCCGTCGCCACCAAGTCCCGCGCCGTCTCCGACCTCGGCATCAACGAGAAGTTCGTGCGCATCGAGGCGTGGAACGAGGCCGCCGGCTGGCTCGGCGCGAGCACGCGACGCGCCGTCGCCGCCTTCGAGGCCCGCCGCCAGAAGGCGACCGACCGCACCGTCGCCGAGGCGTGCGAGCGCGTGAGCCGCGCGCTCGTCGACGGGGACATCGATGTGTTCGACCGCCAGTCGATGGCGCTCCTCTTCGTCGAGGGCGGCGAGCTCGCGACCACCGTGCGCGACGCCGCGCTGCGGATCAACGGCAAGCCGGGCCACACCGCCGAGGAGGTCGAGGACGTCCTCGCCCGCCTCGACGCGGCGCTCGAGCCCGCCTCCCAGACCGCCCGCTACGAGGACGACACCGAGAACGTGTTCCGTTACTTCAACTCGACCGCCGAGCGCGTGCGCTACAACCTGGAGGCCGACGACAATGGCCGTGAGCTGCAGCTCGTTCCCGACGAATACTATGCGGCCCACGCACAGGCGGCCCAGCTGCTCGTCGCGCTCGGGAGGCACGAGGAGGCCCTCGCCCACGCGCGCGAGGACGTGCGCATCGCGCCCTACACCACCGACGCGGCGCTCACCGAGGTCCGCTGCCTGGAGGAGCTCTCGCGCGTCCACGAGGCCGTCGACGTCCTCGAGCTCGCCATCGAGCGCGCGAGCAACGTCCGCGAGATGTCCATCTGCTTCTATCGTCTGGCGTTCATGGAGTGGAAGCTCGGGCGCGGCAGGACCAGCGTGGCGTGCTATCAGCGCGCAATGGAGCTGCACGAATGCGTCCGCGACCGCGCCGCGCGCGAGCTCGCCGACGTGCTCGCGGCGGACAAGCGGCTCGGCAAGCTCTCGCGCGAAGAAGCCCGCGAGACGATCGTCGCGGAGGGCATCCCCTACGGGGACGTCGAGGGGCTCCGCACGATGATGCGCGATGCCGCCGTTGCCTGCGCCGATGCCGGGCTGCTCTCGGCCGCGCGGCCGCTCGCGGGCGTGCTGCTCGAGGCGGGCAACGACGACGCCCTGCTGGACGTCTACACCTCGCTTGTGCCCACGAGGCCCTAGGGAAGGCACGGGGGGCGCCCGCGGCGCCGCGCTCCAAGGACGCTAGAACCCGTTCGGGTAACAGCTCTTGTATCCGTCGTAGGCGACGTTCACACGCTCTAGGTACGCCTTGGTCTCGGCGTAGTCGACCTTGTCCCCCACCTTGCCGCCGCCGTCGAGCCAGTTCTGGACCGCGGCGAGCCCGGCGTTGTAGGCACAGATGACCTCATCCTCGTTCGAGAGCTCGTTCTGGAGAACACCCAGGTAGGCACAGCCGTACTCTATGTTCGTCACGGGGTCGGCAAGATTCTCCGGCGCATACGCCCCCGCGTCGACGACGCCCTGGTCCGCCAGGTCCTCGGCGGTCGAGGGCATAACCTGCATGACGCCCACGGCGCCCGCCGCGGAGCGCGCGTCCGCGTCCCAGCCCGACTCGCACTTGGCAACGGCGGCCGCGAGCAGCGGGTCCACTCCGTGGCGCTCGGCGGAGGCGCGGACGGCGTCGGCGTACTTCACCGGAAAGAAGGTCTGCGCGACCAGCGTGGTCGGCGCGGCGGCCAGGGTGGCGCACGCGGCGAACGTCACCGCGAGCACGAGCAGCGGCAGCACGCGGAACCAACGGAAGAACCTCGCGTCCTTCTGTGCCTTGCCCTTCGCTTTAGCCATTTCGCGCCTCTTTCCATCTCGCGGCCTCGCGAGAAGCCCACCATTCATCCACTCTCGCGGCCAGGTCAGACGGCCCGCCGGAGTTGTCCAGGATCGTCGTCGCGTGCTCGCGCAGATATTCGTCGCTCGGCTGCAGCGCGGCGCGGCGGTCGAAGTCGGCGACATCCATGCCGCGCCCTTGGGCGCGCACGCGGCGCACCTCGAGCGGGCAGTCGACCACGAGAACCTCGTCGGCGAGGTTGAGCATGGGCTCCATCCGGTCGAGCAGCGGGACCTCCACGACGCACACGCGAGGATTGGTCTGGCAACAGCCCTCCCCCTCGAGCATGCGGACGAGCATCCGGCGGATATAGGGCAGCTCGATGGCCTCCAGGCGCGCGGTCGACTCGGCATCGGCAAAGGCCCGGCGCGCCAGGGCGCCGCGGTCGAGGGCGCCTGTGCAAGTGTCGACGAGATCATCGCCGAAGGCGGCCGCGACCTCGTCGACGCACTCGGAGCCCGGCTCGAGGACGGCGCGCGAGAGCTGGTCGAGGTCGATGCGCCAAGCGCCGCGGCGCTCGAGCGCGCGGGCGACAGACGATTTGCCCGAGGCTATGCCCCCGGCAAGGAAAACGGTATACATGGGATTGCCCCCTGCGATGGTTGAGGTGTGTTTGGAGCACGGGTATATCTTCTCACAGCGGCCGCGCCGCCGGGGCAATTTCCGCCCGCCAAAAAGTTTTTCAAAAAAAGGGTTGCGCGAACGCATCGGCTTCGGTATATTATTCCTCGCGCGAAAACGCGCACCCCAAGCTTCGGGCGTTTAGCTCAGGGGGAGAGCGCTTCCCTGACACGGAAGAGGTCACAAGTTCAAATCTTGTAACGCCCACCATAAACTCAAGCCCAGGACTTCGGTCCTGGGCTTTTTTGGTAAGAAGCACGACCAGGCCGGGGGCTCGCCAACCCAAGGGGCATAGCCCGCGCCAGGCCAGGGGTCCATCCCCGGCTCGATTGGCCCGCCATGGCAGACTCCCGTCAACGCACCCACATGCACTACTTCCGCACGGCGGCGGCGCTATTGGCCACCGGGGTCGTCTTCCTGTGCCTTTACTCGACGGCGCGCGCAGACGGCTTCGGCGCGGCGGGCGCTGCAGGAGCAGCGGGCGCGAGCTTCCTGCGCGACCTCTGCCTTTGGGCCGCAATCGCCTGTCTTGCGCTCGCGGGCTTCTTTGTGGCATACGGGTCGCACCTCCAGCATCGCGAGAAGAACCTGCGCGAGCAGGTCTGGGGCCTCGCCTCCCCCGGGGTCTCGCCCCAGGAGTTCCTCGCCGCACGCGACCGCCTGACGGCCGACGGCGACTTCACCGGCGTCTACGTGATCCACAACGCGACACGCGACCTTTACTATGTCGGCCAGAGCGTCCGCGTGGTCGGCCGCGTGACCCAGCACCTCACCGGCCACGGCAACGGGGACGTCTACGCGGACCTCAAGTACGGCGACGACTTCCGGATCAGCGTCGTCTCGCTCGCGCAGAGCGGCTACGCCAGCCTCGACGCCCTCGAGCGCGACGCCATCGCCGCCTACGACGCTTACGGGCGCGGCTACAACCGCACGCGCGGCAACCGCAACTAGGCGCAGGGGCCAAGGCACAACAAGGCGCATAGAGCCTCTCCTCTTTTTGTAATGACGAAAAGGGACTGTCCCTTTTCGTCATCGCGGTAAGATAGCTGGGCAAAGCAACCCACACAAGGAGGACATATGGACGAGCAGCAGCTCAAGGCGGACGTCGACGCGTTCGTCGACGAGGTCTGGGAGGACGTCGTCGCAGACATCCGCACCCTCGTGAAGATCGAGTCCGTCGAGGACCTCGAGCACGCCGAGCCCGGCAAGCCCTGGGGCCCGGCGGCCAACGACGCCCTGGTCGCGGCCGAGAAGATCGCTTCCCGCCTCGGCCTTGAGGTCACCGACCTCGACGGCCACATCGGCTACGGCGACCTCCCCGGCGTCTCCGAAGACTACATCGCCACCATCGCCCACACCGACATCGTGCCGCTCGGCCTCGGCTGGACCTTCCCGGCGCTCGACGTCACGCGCAAAGACGGATACCTCATCGGCCGCGGCGTCCTCGACGACAAGGGGCCCTTCGTGCTCTCGCTCTACGCGGCGCACTTCTTTGCCCGCCAGGTCGAGGCCACGGGCCGCAAGCTCCCCTACACCCTGCGCTGCATCATCGGCAACAACGAAGAGACCGCCATGGCCGACGTCAAGCACTACCTCAAGTGCTGCCCCGAGCCGCTGTTCTGCTTCAGCCCGGACGCCGACTTCCCGCTGATCTGCGGCGAGAAGGGCGTCTACCAGGGAGAGTTCCGCACCGCCGAGCCCGTCGCCGGCGGCAGCATCGTCGAGCTTGACGGCGGCACGGTGGCCAACGCCGTCTGCGGCCTCGCGACCGCCGTCGTCCGCGCCGACGCCTCCTCGCTGCCCGCCGCCGACAACATCGAGGTCGAGGCCGTCGGCAACGGCCTCGCGCGCATCACCGCCCACGGCAAGGGCGGCCACGCGTCCCTGCCCGCCGGCACGGTGAACGCCATCGGGCTCCTCGCCCGTTATCTGCTGGGCGCCGGCCTCGTGGACGACGCGGCGCGCCCCTTCATCGAGCTCCAGGCGCTTCTCACCGAGGACACCGACGGCACGAGCACCGGCATCGCCGCGCACGACGAGAAGTTCGGCCCCCTCACCTGTGTCGAGGGCACCGTCCGCACCGTCGACGGGCACTTCGTCCAGACCATCGACTCGCGCTACCCGACCACGACCACGGGCGAGGCCATCACGGCCCGCATGAGCGAGATCGCCGCGGCGCACGGCTGCGCCTTCCGCGCGCTCGAGGACAAGGTCCCCTTCTACATCGACCCCGAGTGCGACCAGATCCGCTGCCTGCTCGACACCTACGGCGAGTACACGGGCAAGAAGGCAGAGGCGTTCTGCATCGGCGGCGGCACCTACGCGCGCAAGTTCAAGCGCGCCGCGGCGTTCGGCCCGCACGAGGAGAACCCCGACGAGCCCGCATGGGTCGGCATGGAGCACGGCCCCGACGAGGGCGTGAGCGAGGCCGACCTCAAGCGCGCGCTCAAGATCTACATCGTGAGCATCGCGCGGCTCATGGAGCTGTAGCGGCGAGAAGGCCGCAGCAAGCATTCAGTAAGAACGGCGGGCAAGGGAGGCACTCCCTTGCCCGCTTTCTTGTTGCCGCGATTCTATCCGCTCGGTCAGCGGGTCGATCGGCCTACGACGCCCGACCGACGCCCGGCCTCGCCGCTCCCCTACTGCTCCGCGATGAGGCGCTTGTCCACGAGCTCGCGCGGCTGGCGCCAGATCTTCCAGGCGAGCCAGGCGCAGCTGCCCATGTACACGAGGTCGAGCAGGACATCCACACCCGCGGAGAGCAGCGCGCCGCTCATGACGATGCCCGTCACGACGCGCACGGCGTCGAGCGTGAACGCGACGCACGCAGCCGCAAAGAAGGGCCCGATCTTCTCGGGACGGTTGGATCCCAGGATTCCGAGGCCGCCGACGGCTATGTTCACCGCGGCCGCCACGGCGTTAGACGCGAGGACGCCCTTGAGGTCCGCGGACGAGGCACCGAGGCTCGAGGCGAAGCTGGCATCGCCCATCGCGTAGAACCCGACGGCCATGACGCCGGCGACAAGCCCCACGAGCGCGCCCTTGACGATGATGACCTCGGAGAGCAGGTGAAGGGTGCGCTGACGGCCCGTGCGCAGGAAGGTCTCGCCGACGACGCCGTGCTCATGCTCGAAGGCGACCTTGTCCGCGAGCTGCGAGCACACGATCACGTAGGTCACGGTGCTCACGAGCACCACGGGGTTGAAGAGGATGAACATGCCCATGCCCCAGCCCCACACGATGGCGACGAGGATCACGAGGCCGACGAAGTAGCACAGCGCACGGTACGGGCCGACCTTCGAGGAATCGTCGGAGGCGCGCAGTCCCAGGAGCGCCGTGACGATCAGCAGCGCCGCGGCAGCGAGGATGATCCCGCCGTAGGTGAAGATGGTCCACATCGACTCCTCGGCAAGGCCCAGCCGGTCGCGGTACACAAAGACGAGCGCCGCCCCGAGGACCATGAGGCCGCCGAGGATGGCCATGATGGCGGACACGACGCGCAGCGTGACCTGCGCGAGCGTGCGCGGAACGGACGGCTTGACGCTCATGGCGGCTCCTTCGCTAGGGTCGGGGCGTGGACGGGCTCGGTGGCACGGACGAGACGCCTGAGCCCGGCTCGTGCGAGGCAGCGCGCCGCCAGGAGCGCGCCGGGCACCTATTCCCCAAAAGACTCTAGCTCAAAGTCCGTCTTTGGGGCAAGGAAACCGGCCTTGTCGAGGGCCTCCCCGATCTCGTCGAGGGTCTCTTCGTTGTCCGCGGTCACGTGGTGGAAGTGGTACCCGCTCGTGATGAGCATGAGCGGGCTCGACTTGCCCGCGCGGATCTGGTCGATGTAGGCCTGCACGTCTTTGCGGCAGGCGATGCCGAGCTCGCAGCTCAGCTTGCCGTACACGCGGTGGTTGACGAGCACGTCGCGCACGTGCCCGCCGAGGTCGACGATGAGGTTGAGCTCCTCGGAGGTCTGCTCGACGCTGTGGTGGCACTTGAAGAGGCGCATCGGCCGCGTGGCCTCGCGCTCGATCACGTACCCGCGGTTGGTCGACTGGATCGGCCAGCCCTGGCTGCGCAAAAGCGCGATGTCCTGCACGACGACCTGCCGAGAAACCCCCGTCGCGGCCGCGAGCGCCGCGCCGGAAGTCGGCGCGTCCGCCGAGGTCAGGGTTCCGAGGATCTGCTCGCGGCGCTTATCGCCGAGGGTGCTCACGCGAGGACCTCGAGGTGCTTGAGCGAGAGGTCCAGGATGCCCGCGGAGTGCGTGAGGGCGCCGCAGCTCACGATGTCGACGCCCAGGTCGGCGTAGGCGGTCACGTTCTCGGCAGTCACGTTGCCGCTCGCCTCGGTGGTCGCGCGGCCGTCGATGAGGTCGATGGCCTCTGCCATCGCGGCGTGATCCATGTTGTCGAGCATGATGATGTCGGCGCCGGCCTCGACGGCCTCGCGGACCATATCGAGCGACTCGCACTCGACCTCGACCTTCGCGGTGAAGGGAGCGGTCGCGCGAGCGGCAGCGACGGCGGGCTTGATGCCGCCGGCGGCGTCGATGTGGTTGTCCTTGAGCATCACGGCGTCCGAAAGGCCGTAGCGGTGCAGGTGGCCGCCGCCCATGCGCACGGCCTCGCGCTCAAAGAGGCGCAGGCCAGGGGTGGTCTTGCGGGTGCAGACGAGGCGTGTGGAGGCCCCGGCCGCCGCGAGCGCGGCGACGATGCGGTGGGTGTAGGTGGCCACACCGCTCATGCGCTGGAGGTAGTTGAGGGCCACGCGCTCGCCCTCGAGGAGCACGCGCACGTCTCCTTGGACGGTCGCCAGGTGCTGGCCGCTTTTGACCTCGTCGCCGTCGGACACGAGGGCGTCCACCGTCACGGCAGGGTCGATCAGCGCGAACACGCGGGCGAACACGCCCAGGCCGGCGATGACGCCGTCCTGCTTGGCGATGAGCTGCACGCGCCCCGGGCGCGGCTCGGGCATCACGGCCGTCGTGCTCACGTCGCCGAACGGCATGTCCTCCTCGAGCGCCGCGCGGATGGCGGCGTCCATCTTTGCCTGGATCATCGGATCGGTCATTTTTTCGCTCCTTATGGGGACGATGAGCTGGGGTTACTCGGCGCCGCAGAGAAGCGCCACGTCGGTCACGTCGCGCGAGCCCGCGACGAAGCGGCTGCGCTCGCTTGCGGCGACGGCGAGTTGGGCGGCGGTGTCCGCGGCGAAGCGGTCGCGCATGATCTTGTCGGCGGCGCGCTGGGCGAACACGAGCCCCTCGAGCAGGCTGTTGGACGCCAGGCGATTGCGGCCGTGCACGCCGTTGCAGCAGGTCTCGCCCGCCGCGAAGAGGTGCGGCAGCGTGGTCTCGGAGTCCGAGTTCACATGGATGCCGCCCATGAAGTAGTGCTGCGCGGGCACGACGGGGATGGGCTCGCTGAAGATGTCATAGCCCTCCTCGCGGCACTGCTCGCAGATGTGGGTGAAGTGGTGCTCGAGCTCCTCGCGCGGCACGCGCTCGAAGCTGAGCCACACGTGCTCGGCGCCCTCGCGGCGCATCTCGCGCAGGATGTTGCCCGAGACCACGTCGCGCGGCTGGAGCTCGTCGCAGAAGCGCTCGTGCGCGTCGTTGAGCAGGATCGCGCCCTCGCCGCGGGCGGACTCAGAGATGAGGAAGCTGCGGCCGGGCTTTTGGGTCCACAGGGTCGTGGGGTGGATCTGCACGAAGTCCATGTGCTCCAGGAGCACGCCGTGCTCGGCGGCCACGCGGCAGCCGTCGCCCGTGAGGCAGGGGTAGTTCGTGGAGTGCTTGTACAGGCCACCCACACCGCCGGTGGCGAGCACCGTCGCGTCGGCGTTGACCTGCAGGTGGGCGCCGCCCGCGTCCTCGGCGACGATGCCGCGGCACACGCGGCGGCCGTCGGCGTCGAAGCCCTCGAGGATGTCCGTCATGCAGGTGTTCTCGAGCACGGTCGCGTTCGGGAGCTCGCGGACGCAGGCGAGCAGGTGCGTGGTGATCTCCTCGCCCGTGATGTCCTCGTGGTAGACGATGCGCGGGCGGGAGTGCGCGCCCTCGCGGGTGTAGTCGAGCTCGCCGGTGGCGGTGCGCGCGAAGCGGACGCCGCGCTTGATCAGGTCGTCGATGATGGGGCGGCTCGCTCGGATCATCATGTCCACCGACTCGAGGCGGTTCTCGTAGTGGCCCGCGCGCAGCGTGTCCTCAAAGAAGGACTCGTAGTCGTCCGGGTCGTGCAGGACGCAGATGCCGCCCTGGGCGAGCATGGAGTCGCACTCGTCTACGGTCGTCTTCGCCAGGAGCACGACGCGCAGCGCGTGCGGAAGGTTGAGCGCGCAGTAGAGGCCCGCGACGCCGCACCCGACGATGACCACGTCCGCGTCGATAGTCTTTGTACCAGCCATTTCTTCCTCCGATGACGAAAAGGGACTGTCCCTTTTCGTCATTTTTATCGTGATGACGAAAAGGGACTGTCCCTTTTCGTCATTGGGTTACTTGGCGTAGTCGAGCATGAGGTCGAGCGCGTGGGCGGAGCCGGCGGCGACGTCGTCGCCGGGCAGCGAGACCTCGCCGGTGCCGTCGCGCAGGCAGGCGAGGATCTTGTCCGCGGTCACGCGGGCCATGTTGGGGCAGATCGGCGTGGTCGCCGGGAACCAGAAGCGCTTGCCTGAGCCCGCGGTCTGAGCTTCGAGCTCGCGGATGACGCCGTGGACCGTGGCGATGATGAAGTCGGTCGCGTCCGACGCCACAGCCTCGGCGATGATCTGCGAGGTGGAGCCCACGAAGTCGGCCTCCTTGAGCACCCAGTCGCCACACTCGGGGTGCGCGAGCACGCGCGCGCCGGGGTGCTCGCGGCGGGCAGCCTGGACCTCGGCGAGCTCGATGGCCTCGTGCGTGGGGCAGAACCCGTCGTTTAGGATGACGTTCTTCTCGGGCACCTGGAGCGCGACGTAGTGGCCCAGGTTCATGTCCGGGATGAAGAGCACGTTGTGCTGCGGGAGCGCGCGGACGATCTTCACGGCGTTCGAGGAGGTCACGCAGACGTCCGACCAGGCCTTCATCTGGCTCCTGGAGTTGACGTAGCACGCGACGGCGAGGTCGTCGCCGTACTTGGCGCGCGCCGCGTCGATCGTGGCCTTCTGGACCATGTGCGCCATCGGGCAGTCGGCGGTCGGCTCGGGCATGAGGACGCGCTTGTTGGGGCTCAAGAGCTTGGCCGACTCGGCCATGAAGTGCACGCCGGCAAAGACGAGCGTCTTGCAGTCGAGCGTCGCGGCCTTCTTTGAAAGAAAGAAGGAATCGCCGATGTAATCGGCCAGGTCCTGGGCGTCGGGTGTCACGTAATAGTGCGCCAGAATCACCGCGTCCTGCTCGCGTTTGAGTCGCTCGACCTCCGCGCGCATCTCGTCAGATACCATGCCATGCCTCCCGTCGGTCCCAGCTCCCCCGCCGGGCCATTATTCGACAATGGCGACAGTATGACACTTGACATTACAGGTGACAAGACAGTAAATCAGCGGCTCACAGACATGACTTGGCCGTCGCGGACGGCCCAGAGGACCGGATTGGGCAGGCGGTCGGCATCGCGTGGGTCGTGGGTGACCCAGAAAACCGTCTTTTGCGCGAGGAGCGGGCGCGCGAGATCGGCGACGCGCGCGGCGCTCTGTGCGTCGAGGCCGCGAAGGGGCTCGTCGAGGAAGACCGCGTCCGCGTCGGCCAATAGCGCACGCAGGATTGCCACGCGACGGCGCTGCCCACCGGAGAGCTCGCGGACCGGGCGTGCGCAGGCATCTGCCGGGATGCCCGCCGCCGAGAGCGCCTCGCGCTCTCGGGCGACGTATTCGCGCAGCTCAGAGCCGTGAAGACCCGCATGCGGAAGTCGGATGTTCGCCGTCGCCGTCATACCGTCGCACAGGCGGTCCTCCTGGAAGACGGCAGCGATCCGCGCGCCCGCGGGGCGTGCGACCTTGCCCGCGGAAGGCGACTCGAGGCCCATGAGCAGGCGGAGTACAGTCGTCTTTCCCGCGCCGGAAGGGCCGAGGATCACGTGTGCGCGCCCCGCCTCGAACTCCGCGCACGCGCCGGAGAGCACCGGCACGGAGCCGACTCCGTAGACGAATTCGACGTCGCACAGGGCGTAAGCCGGCGCGATCGGGGCCGGGGTCGCCGCCGCAGCCGTCGAGCTTGCCACATGCGGTGCGAGCTTCTTGCCGACAGTCATCACGCCCTCGCCTCCCAGCGCGCCTGCGCCCATGCGAGCGCACGGCGCAGCGCCGCCTCGATGAC
>NZ_DAWEMK010000014.1:0-2640 GCF_052362415.1 Paratractidigestivibacter sp.
GAGGCCGCGCTCGCGCTCGTCGGCGTCGACGACGTCGCGCTTGATGCGGACGTTCTCTGCGACGATGCGCACAAGCTTCTCCTCGGGGCAGTCCGCGAAGGTGAGCGGCTCGCGCGAGAGCTCGGCCAGCAGCTCGGGGTCCGCGAGCACCGCGTGCTTGACGACCTCCCCGACCGAGTCGCGCATGAGCGAGGGCTCGATGCTCGCGAGGCAGCGCACGTCGGCGACGACGGCGGAGGGCTGCCAGAAGAACCCGCAGAGGTTCTTGCCGTGCGCGAGGTCCACGGCGACCTTGCCGCCGACGCTCGAGTCGACCATGGCCAGAAGCGAGGTCGGCACCTGGACGACCTGGATGCCGCGCAGGTACATCGCAGCGGCGAGGCCGCCCATGTCCCCGGTGACGCCGCCGCCGAGCGCGACCACGACGTCGTCTCGGGTGAGGCCCGCCTCGGCGAGGCCCTCGAGCAGCGTCTCCAAGGTCGCGAGGCACTTGTGTTGCTCGCCCGCTGGGAAGGTCAGGACGGAGGTCTTATAGCCGGCGGCCTCAAGCGACGCCTCGACGGCGTCGGCGTAGAGCGGCCCCACGTTGGTCTCGGTGATCACACAGGCGCGCTCGCCGCCGGCAGCGTCGCGCGCAACCGCGCCGACGCGCTCGAGGACGCCCGCGCCCACATGGACGTCATAGGAGCGCGAGGGGGTGTTCACGGCGATGACGACCTCGCCGGCGCGCGCGGAGGCCCCGCTTTCCTTCTTGCTCATCGGCCCTCGATCTCCCTCTTTATGCGGTCGCCGTCCGCGAGCAGGCGCTCGAGCTCCGCGGCGTCGCGGCCGTCGATGGCGTCCTTGTAGTCCTGCAGGTTCTTGATGATGATGCCGAGCTCGTCGGAGAGGTAGTCGGCGTTGTCCAGGAACAGCTCGGTCCACATGGGGGCGTTGAGGTGCGCGACGCGCGTGAGGTCGCGGTAGCTCCCCGCGGAGAACCCGTGGTGGTCGCGGGCGGTCGGGCTCTTCACGTAGGCGTTCGAGACAACGTGGCAGAGCTGGGAGGTGAAGGCGATCATGCGGTCGTGCACCGGGGCGGAGGCGGGGGTGAAGCTGCCAAACTGGCACGGGGCAAGCAGCCTCTTCAGGCGCTCGAGGATATCGACGCGCTCGAAGTCGTCCATGCCCTCGGGCGGCACGACGACCATCGGCGCGCCTTTGAACATGGTCGCGCGGGAGTGCGCGAAGCCGGAGTACTGGGTCCCTGCCATGGGGTGGCAGCCGACGAAGTGCCAGCCGCGGCCCTGGGCGATCTCCCCGCACTTCTCGCAGATGATGCGCTTGACGCCTACCGTGTCGATGACGATGGCGCCCTCTGCGATGAGGTCGGCCTTCTGTGCGAGCCAGTCGATGGCAGACTGCGGGTAGCCTGCGAGGATGATGAGCTCGCAGGTGCCGACGACCTCGTCGGTGAGCTCGCCGCGGACGGTCTCGATCTCGGCGAGCTCGAGGGTGGAGCGGGTGCGGTTCCAGGCGTAGACGTCGACGTCGGCCGCGCGGAAGGCGCGGGCGAAGGAACCCCCCATGAGGCCGAGCCCGACGACGCCCACACGCCCGGCAACGTAGCCCGGCGTCGCGTCTGCGTCTTTTGCTTTCTCTTTATTGTCTATTTGGGCCATCGCTACGCCTCCTGAATGTCGGCCGTCACAGCCTCGCGGATAAGCGCGATGCGGCGCATGGCGTCGGAGAACATCTCGGGCGTGAGCGCCTGTGCGCCGTCCGACCAAGCCTGCGAGGGGCAGTTATGGACCTCGATCTCGAGGCCGTCGGCGCCCGCCGCCGTCGCCGCGTAGGCAGCGGGGCGCACGTAGCGCGTGTAGCCGGTGGAGTGCGAGGGGTCGCCGACGACGGGCAGGTGCGTGAGGTGGTGGAGCACCGGGATGGCATTTACGTCGAAGGTGTTGCGGGTGCGCGTCTCGAAGGTGCGGATGCCGCGCTCGCAGAGGATGACGTTCTGGTTGCCCTCGCTCATGATGTACTCGGCGGCCATGAGGAACTCGTCGATGGTCTCGGACATGCCGCGCTTGAGCAGCACTGGGATGCCCGTCTTGCCCACCTCTCGAAGCAGGGGGAAGTTCTGTGCGTTGCGGGCGCCGATCTGCATGATGTCGATCTGCTTGTCGACGAACAGCTGCACGTCGCGCGGGTCCATGACCTCGGTCACGACGGGCATGTCGAGCTCGGCCGACGCCTCCTTGAGCAGGTCGAGCCCGCGCTCGCCCATGCCCTGGGAGGTGTAGGGGGAGGTACGGGGCTTGTAGGCGCCGCCGCGCAGGATCGTGGCGCCGGCCTCCTTGCAGGCCCGCGCGATGGTGAAGAGGTTGTCGCCCTCGACCGAGCACGGCCCCGCCATGACCTGGAAGTGGCCGCCGCCGATCAGCACGCCGTGGCCGCAGTCGACGACGGTGTCCTCGGGGTGGAACTTGCGGTTGGCCTTCTTGAAGGGCTCGGTCACGCGCTGGACGCGCTCGATGATGTCCATGCTCTCGAGCAGGAAGGGGTCGATCTTGGAAGTGTCGCCGATGATGCCGACGATCGTCTCCTCGTCGCCGGGAGAGACGTTCGTCTTATAGCCGCGGTCCTCGATCCACTTGACGA
>NZ_DAWEMK010000014.1:2650-6629 GCF_052362415.1 Paratractidigestivibacter sp.
CCCCTTGTTCGCTAGACGATTAACACAAGTCTGCAAATGTTAGCACGGGGAGACTCTGGAACAATTCCAGGTAACAAAAGCGTTGCGTAGCGCGCGGTCATGAAGCTCAGGCCATGAAAAAGGCCCCGAAATCGGGGCCGAGAGTGCTTTGGTGCGCCCAGGGGGGTTCGAACCCACGACCTTCTGCTCCGGAGGCAGACGCTCTAATCCACTGAGCTATGGGCGCAATGCGTATGGCAGTATAGCGCATCGCGGCGCCAAACCTCAACGAGCGGTTACGACTTCGTAAGCAAACCGTGCGTTCAGGCCGGCTTGGCCGCCTTACGCTACCATTGACTGGTGTGCACGGATTCGCCGGCCGCGGGCCTCGACCCCGGCTTTCTTTTATGTAAAGAGGGACAATAATGACTGAGCAGGGCAGCAAGCTCTTTGGCCTCACGTCTGCCGAGGTCGCCGAGCGCGTCGCGGACGGCCGGGTCAACCACGACACCGACGTCAAGACCAAGTCGATCTGGCAGATCCTCGCGGCCCACGCGTTCACGCTGTTCAACGGCGTCAACCTCGCTATGGCCCTGTTCATCTCGTTCACGGGGCAGTACCGCAACCTGTTCTTCCTCTTCATCGTCGGCGCGAACCTCGTCATCGGCGTCTTCCAGGAGATCCGTGCAAAGCACATGGTCGACAAGCTCTCGATCATGACCCAGAAGCAGGTCGCGGTGATCCGCGAAGGCGCAGAGGTAGCCATCGCCCCCTCCGAGCTGGTGATCGACGACCTGATGCGCCTCTCGCACGGCGACCAGGTCCCCGCGGACAGCGAGGTCGTCAGCGGCAACGTCTACTGCGACGAGTCCCTGCTCACCGGCGAGTCGGTGCCGGTGGCCAAGGCCCCGGGCTCCGAGCTGTTCTCCGGCAGCTTCATCGAGAGCGGCAGCCTCGTCGCCCGCGTGACCAAGGTCGGCCGCGACGGCTATGCCGCGAAGATCAACGCGGAGGCAAAGTACGTGAAGGACGTCAAGTCCGAGATCCTCGCGACCTTGAAGGCCATCATCCGCCTCGGCACCATGGTCCTTGTCCCGCTCGGTATCGGCCTCTTTGTGCGGACGATCCTCATGGACGGCTCCACGGTCAACGAGGCCATCCTCTCGACCACCTCCGCCGTACTCGGAATGATCCCCCAGGGTCTCGTCCTGCTCACCTCGTCGGTCCTCGCCATCGCGACCACCCGCCTGGGTTCGCGTGGGGTCCTCGTCCAGCAGTCCTACTGCGTCGAGACCCTCGCGCGCGTGGACACGCTCTGCCTCGACAAGACGGGCACCATCACCTCCGGCGAGATGGAGGTCGCCCACGTCAGCTGCGCGCCCGGCTCGACCGATGCCGAGGCCGTCGCCGCGTTCGCCGCCATCGCGGCCGCCAACGCCTCCGACGCAAACGAGACCGCCAAGGCCCTGCTCGCCTTCGCGGGCGACTGCGAGGGGCTGCGCGCCGAGGGCACAGGCAAGAAGGACCCAGAGCCCCAGATCGCGCGCGCGGTCGCCTTCAGCTCGGCGCGCAAGTACTCCGGCTGCGTGCTCGCCGACGGTCGCTCTCTCGTGATGGGCGCCGCGCAGTTCGTGCTGGGGGAGTCCCGCACCCCTGAGGCCGACGCGCTCTGCGGCGGCTTCGAGGACATCGAGCGCCGCATGGTCGTCTGCGAGTGCGACGGCTTTACCGACGACGACGGCATCGTGGGCGAGCCGCTCCTCATCGCCTGCGTCGGCATCCGCGACAAGATCCGCGACTCCGCCCCCGAGACCATGAGCTACTTCATCGACCAGGGCGTCGAGCTCCGGGTGATCTCGGGCGACGACCCGCGCACGGTCTCCGCCATCGCGCGGCTCGCCGGCGTCCCGCGCGCCGACCTCATGGTCGACGCCTCCACGCTCGACACCCCGCAGAAGCTGGAGGAGGCGGCCGCGAAGTACCGTGTCTTCGGCCGCGTCACCCCGCAGCAGAAGCGCGAGCTCGTCTGCGCCCTGCACCGGCTCGGGCGCACCGTGGCCATGACGGGAGACGGTGTGAACGACGTGCTCGCGCTGCGCGAGGCCGATTGCTCGGTCTCGATGGCCTCAGGCTCGGCCGCCGCGCGCAACGTGTCCGAGATCGTGCTCGCCGACAACGACTTCAGCCACATGCCCGAGGTCGTCGCGGAGGGCCGCCGCTCCATCAACAACCTCCAGCGCTCCGCGTCGCTCTTCCTCGTGAAGACGGTCTTTACCGCGGTGCTCGCGCTCATCTGCATCATCCTGCCGCCCTACCCGTTCATCCCCATTCAGATGTCGCTCATCTCGACGACGGTCATCGGCATTCCGTCGTTCGTGCTCGCCCTCGAGCCGAACAAGGAGCGGGTCAGCGGCAACTTCCTGGCCAACGTGCTCTCGCGCTCGCTGCCGGCGTCCTGCTCGATCATCGTGTTCCTGCTGCTCGAGCTCGTGCTGGGGCGCTTGCTCGGGCACGACTTCGACGAGATCTCGACGGTCTGCATGATCATCACGATCGTCGTCGGCCTCGCGCTCATCTTCCGCATCTCTCAGCCCTTGACCGCGCTTCGCCGCGCCCTCATCGTCTCGATGGCGGCGCTGGCCGTCGTGGCCTGCACGGTGTTCGGATCCTTCTTCCTCGTGGTCGCGCTGCCTGCCGACGTCGCCGTCGCCACCGCCGTGTTCTGCGTTCTCGCGGTCATGCTCTTCGATCGGCTCTCGGCCCGCTTCGAGCGCAACGCCGACTCGAACCGGCTGCTCATCGCCGCTGCCGAGAAGATCGAGTCCGGCGTCCCCGTGCCCCGCGCTGCCCTCCCGAGGGACGAGCGCAAGCGCGGCTAGGCGCGCCGCGGCCCTTCTCGCCCTTGCCGGCCCTGCGCGCTCGCGCCCTCCCGGTCGCCCCTGCTGCTCCCGCCGCTTTGCTCTGTGTTGTTTTTGCTCAGCCGCCCGGCGGGGCGTACCCTGAATTCCCGAGTTGTCCGAAACCCCACTGGAGGCCGGCCGTTGATCTGCCCCAATTGCCACAAAGAAGTCCCCGACGGATCTTTCGAGTGCCCGTACTGCTCCGAGGCCCTCTGCGCCACGCAGCGCATCGACCTGGGCGAGCTGTCCTGGTGCGGCGTCTGCGGCGCGCTCGTCCCGCCCGGGGCCTCCTGCTGCCCTAAGTGCGGCTCGCCCGTCCCCGGTGCCCGCCGCGGCCGCCACGAGGCTCCGTGCGAGGAGCGCCGCGAGCAGGAGCCGGGGCTCGAGAGCGCCATCCCCCCGACGGGCCCCGACGCGGTGACCGCCACCTCGGCCAACGACATGCTCCCGCGCTTGAAGCAGTTCATCGTCGCCGCCATCGCGGCCATCGCCATCGTCGGCGGCACCGCCGTCGCCATCACGCACCCGTGGGACCCCAACGCCAACGACATCTCCGCAAAGACCCCGATGGACACCTCCGAGGCAGGAAACCCCGACGAGGTCTCGTCCCTCGACGCCCAGGACAAGGACGAGCGGGCCGCCCAGACGGACGCCGCTGCCGAAGACCCCATCTTCGACTCGCTGAGCTCCGACTACCAGAAGCTCGTCGAAGACGAGAAGAAGGTCACCGCGAGCGAGGGCGACCTCAAGTCGAAGGGCGTCTCGGGAACCGCCGAGGAGCGCTCGGCGTGCCTGCTCGCGATCAAGGACGTCTCGCTCGACGTCTCCAACACCATCAGCTCGATCTCGTCGACCTCTGACGGCGCCGGCGTATACGCGGACGACAAGACGAACCTCACGAGCCTCGGCAACTGGCTGCGCAACCGCTGCGACGCCCTCAGCGCCGCCTGGGAGCTCTCGTCCTCGAGCGCGGACCCCGCCTCGGCGCAGGACCAGATCCTCGCGAAGATCTCCGGCAACGGGTACTACAAGACGCTGTTCGACCAGAACGTCGACGCCTGGAAGCCGGTCTCGAGGGCTTCTTAGCAAGATTAGGGTGC
>NZ_DAWEMK010000014.1:6639-9865 GCF_052362415.1 Paratractidigestivibacter sp.
CTGGATTCGAATTCTGGCGGGGCCTTCCCGCCACGTGATATAGCGAGGAGCAACCATGGGCTTTTTCGGAGATCCGCTCTATACCCCCGAGTATGAGGTGGCCGGCGACGAGGTCGCCGTCTTCGACACGAGCAAGGGAAAGATCCGCGTCCGACTCGACGGCACCGGCGCGCCGATCCATGTTGCGAACTTCTGCGAGCTCGCCGAGGGTGGCTTCTACGACGACCTCAAGTTCCACCGCTATGTCCCCGGCTTCGTCATCCAGGGCGGCTGCCCCAACACCCGCGAGATGAGCCCCTCCGACGTCGCCGCCGGCGGCATGGGTCCCGACGGCCGTCCGGGAACCGGCGGCCCCGGCTACCGGATCCACGAGGAGTTCTCCTCCAACCCCCGTAACTCCCACGAAGACGGCACGCTCGCCATGGCCCGCTCCATGGACCCCAACTCCGCGGGCTCCCAGTTCTACTTCTGCCTCGGGCCGCAGCATTCCCTCGACTCCGGCTACACCGTCTTTGGCCAGACCATCGAGGGCATGGACGTCATCGGTACCCTGCGCGCCGGCGATGTCATCAATTCGATCAGGATCGAGCACAGCGAGGCTTAAGGCCGCGCGTTACCTTGGAGGTATACATGAACCAGCAGGCATTCGAGTCGGGTAAGGCCGCCTATCAGGCGGGCGATTGGCTCGGGGCCGTGTCGATGCTCTCGGGGGCCAAGTCCCAGGGCGAGCCGGCCGGCGCCGTCGACCACCTCATCGGCAACGCGTACATGAAGCTCGGCCGCTACGACTCCGCCGCCGACGCCTACGCGAGCGCGCTTTCCGACGCCTCGTACGGCAAGGTCGGCGCGCTTTCTTGCAACCGCGGCCGCGCGCTGCTCGCCGCCGGGCGGGCCCAGGAGGCGATCCAGGCCCTCACGAGCGCCGTCCAAGACAACTCGTACTCCACGCCCTACAAGGCCTACCTCGCGCTCGGCCGAGCCTACGAGGCCACCGGCGACGTCCGCAACGCCGGTATCGCCTACCGCTCCGCCGCCATCGACGAGAACAACCCCGCTCCCGCGGGCGCCCTCTCCGACCTCGGGAGCTGCTTCATGAGGCTCGGGCGCCCCGTCGACGCCGTTGAGGCCTATCGCACCGCCCTCGACTTCACCACTCCGCTCGAGAGCCAGTCGAAGGTCTACTGCGACCTCGGACTCGCCTACGTCGCGGCCAACCGCATGCCCGAGGCCGTCGACGCCTTCTCGCACGCCACGAGCGACGCCTCCTTCGTCATGAGCCCCGCGGCGCAGGCCTCCTACGACGCCGCGCGCAAGGCCATCGCCGCTGCTGCCGCCAAGCAGCAGCAGTCCGGCTCCGCACCCTCCGACACCGACGCCTTCCTCGCCGCCGCCGGCTACGGCGCCGGCGTCGACCCGCTCGACCCGACGGGCGCCTCCGGCCAGCTCATCCCCTCCGCCGAGGATACCGGGTTCTTCTCGGTGACCGAGGAGGAGCTCGTCGAGCAGGACAAGAAGGACCGTAAGGTTAAGCGCAAGCACAAGCACCGCGGCCTGAAGATCTTCCTCGTGCTGCTTTTCATCGTCGTCCTCGTCGGCGGCGCGGGCGCGCTCGCCTACACCCAGGGCTTCGGGTGGCCCACCCAGGAGTCCGTCGCGGAGTCCCTCTTCCAGGCGAAGACCAACGGTACCGAGATCAACAAGTACATCGCCGACTCCGCCTCAAACCAGGTCCAGATGATCGCCGACACGCTGCCCTCCGGAGCCACCGTCACGGTCGACGGTGTCGACCGCAGCATGACCGAGAGCACGGTCCACGTCGTCGCCACGCTTTCGGCCGGCGGCCAGCAGCAGTACACCGTGCAGATGGTCAGGGACGGCGTTACGTGGAAGGTGACCTCCGTTCAGACCGAGTACGCCTCCGCGGCCTCGGCCAACTAGCAAAGTAGACAAGGGATCCTGATGTCGATTTTCGACTCGCTTTTCGGGGAATACGGCGGCGACCTCGCCATCGAGCTCGTCGCCGTGCGCGGCCAGGGCATCGTCATCAACGAGCCCTCGGTCGTCGCCATCGACAAGAGCGAGAGCCGCGTCCTCGCCGTCGGGGCCGACGCCAAGCGCATGATCGGCCGCACCCCGGGCTCCATCATCGCCGAGCGCCCCCTCAAGGACGGCGTCATCGCCGACTTCGACGTAACGGAGGTCATGCTCCGCTACTTTATCGAGAAGGCGCGCGAGCGCCGCTATCCTTGGAGCCCGCGCCCCCGCGTCGTCGTGTGCGTTCCCTCCGGCGTCACCTCCGTCGAGAAGCGCGCCGTCTTCGAGGCGACGATCTCGGCCGGCGCGCGCCAGGCGTACCTCATCGAGGAGCCCATGGCCGCCGCCATCGGCGCCGATTTGCCCATCGAGGACCCGACCGGCTCCATGGTCGTCGACATCGGCGGCGGCACCACCGAGGTCGCCGTCATCTCCATGGGTGGCATCGTCGTCTCGCAGTCGATCCGCACCGCAGGAGACGAGTTCGACCAGACGATCCTCCAGCACGTCCGCGACGCGTACAACCTCTCCATCGGCGAGCGCACCGCCGAGGACATCAAGATCAAGGTCGGCTCGGCCGCGCCCTTGGCCGAGGAGCTCGACGTCGAGGTCAACGGCCGCGACGTCATGAGCGGCCTGCCCAAGACCGTCCACATCGAGAGCGAGGAGATCCGCCGCGCCCTCGACCGCCCGCTCGACGAGGTCACGAAGGCCGTCAAGGATGCCCTCGACGTGACCCCGCCGGACCTCGCCTCCGACCTCATGTACTACGGTATTCTCCTCACCGGTGGCGGCGGGCTGCTGCGCGGCCTGGACCACCGTCTGCGCGAAGAGACCGGCGTGCCCGTGAACGTGAGCCCCACGGCGCTCGAGAACGTCGTCAACGGCTGCGCCAAGGTCCTCGAGGCCAACGCCCTCAGCGGAGGCTTCGTTCAGAGCACTGGCCAGTAGGCGTGTCTTACTCGGGCCTCGGCCGGGGAGGTTCCCCGGCGCTCGGAAACAACTCAAGCGGAGGCGGCGGCAAGCAGCTCTTCATCTGCTGCGTCGCCTCCATCGTCCTGTTCACCGCGAGCTGCCGCATGGGCGACTCCGGTCCCCTTGAGGCCGTCCGCGGTGTCTTCTCGACGATCACGTCGCCCGTGCGCTATATCGGCGCCACCGTGTCGGTGCCCTTCCAAGGGCTCGGCAACAT
>NZ_DAWEMK010000014.1:9875-14352 GCF_052362415.1 Paratractidigestivibacter sp.
GCAACATCTTCGCGAACCTCACCGCGGATCAGGCGACGCTGTCCGACCTCAAGGCGGACAACGAGCGCCTTCAGGCGCGCAACGCCGAGCTCGAGGAGGCGGAGCAGACCGCCAAGCGGCTCCAGGACCTCCTCGGCATCCAGGACAGCTACAGCCTGCAGTCGAAGGGCGCGCGCATCATCTCCGGGTCGAGCGACTCTTGGACCTCGACGGTCACGATCAACCTCGGCTCCGTCTCGGGGCTCACGGTCGGCATGCCCGTCATGGCCTCCAACGGCGTCATCGGCCAGATCATCTCGTGCGGGCCGACCTCGTCTGTGGTCCGTCTGATCACCGACGAGAACTCCTCGGTCTCCGCGATGATCCAGTCGAGCCGCGCCCAGGGCATGCTCAACGGCTCGGCCACCGGCCAGATCACGCTCGACCTTATCTCGACCTCGCAGAACGTGCAGGTCGGCGATCTCGTTGTCACGAGCGGACTCGGCGGGGTGTTCCCCAAGGGACTTCCTTTGGGCAGGGTCTCCAACGTCGACAACACCCCCGGCTCGCTCTACCTCGAAGTGACGGTCGACGCCTTCGCGAGCACCGAGAACTACGAGGAGGTCATCGTCATCACGTCGCTCACGGAGGGCCAGGAGGCCACTGCCGACGACATCAAGTCCGCCGATTCGCAGGAGACCTCGAGCTCGTCCTCCTCGTCCGATTCTGGCTCTGATGACTCCTCCGATAAATCGTCGGCGAGCGATGAGGGCCAGGGGTCCGGTGATGCGGGCAGCGGATCCGCTTCCAGCGACGGTTACAGCGAGTAGGGGAGGGAGCATCCATGCAGATCGCCGATAAGGGCCACGACACCAAGGGTCTCCTCATCCTCGGGGCCGTCTGCGCCGTGTGCCAGCTCACCCTCGCCCCGAACATCGCGCTCGGCAACGGGCGGGCAAACTTCGCGCTCGTCTTCGCGGCGTGCGTGGCGCTGACGCGCGGCGGATCCCAGGCGACGGTCATAGGCTTTTTCGCGGGTCTTTTCTTCGATCTCTCCACGACGGGGCCGATCGGCCTCATGTCCCTGCTCCTGACCGTCTGCTCGCACCTGCTCGGCGGCGAGCACCGCAATCGGATGGCCGGCGACTTCGGCGCGAGCATGGCGCTGTTCTCGGCCGCGGCGCTCGGGGTCTCGGTCGCCTATGGGCTCACGATGCTGCTTGTCGGGGACTCGAGCTCGCTTATCGACGCGCTCTTCTTCCGCGCCATCCCCACCGCATTTCTTACCATCATCGCCTTCCTGCCGTTCGCGTACTACTTCTCGCGCGTGCGCTCGAACTCCTTCGGCGCAGGCACCCATCTCTCGCGCAGGGGCTTCTAAGGGGCGGTCATGGATCTGTCTCTGCTGATTGTCATAGTGTGCGCGGTCATCGCCGTCGTGTTCATAGCGCTGTTCCTCGTCTTCGGGCGTTCCGAGGCCGCCTACACCTTCGACATCGGCGGCGGCGCCCCGCGGGCCTCCGGAGGCCGGGACGAGTCGGCCGAGACGACCTACTCCTCGCGACTCGTCGGGTTCGCCGCCGTCATCGGCGCGATCTTCGCCGCGCTTCTCGCGCGACTCTGGTCCATGCAGCTCGTCTCCAGCGACGAGTACACCAAGGAAGCCGAGTCCAACCGCACGAGGACCGTCACCACCGCTGCCCCACGCGGCAGGATACTCGACCGCAACGGCGCCGAGATCGTGTCGAACCGCTCGAGCCTGACCGTCGTGGCGGACGCGGACGTGGCCGACGACGAGGTGGAGATGCAGCTGCTCGCCAACCTGATCGGCATGCCGCGCCAGGCTGTCTACCGCAAGGTCATCGACTCCTCCGAGGGCGCCCAGTCCGTGAGGACCGTCGCCACCGACGTCTCGCGCCGGGTCGTGGCCTACCTCGGCGAGCACCCGGCCGCCTTCTCTGGCGTCTCCGTCCAGCAGCGCTCCCAGCGTTCCTACCCGCAAGGGACGCTGGCGGCCCACGTCGTCGGCTACACCGGCACCGTGACGGCCGAGCAGCTGGAGGCTTCGGGATCCGATGACTCCTCGGTCCAGTACAAGTCCGGCGACGTCGTCGGCCAGGCCGGCGTCGAAGCCATGTACGAGAGCATCCTGCAGGGTATCCGGGGCGAGCAGACCGTCTACGTCGATTCCAACGGAAAGATCCTGCAGTCCTCGACCAAGATCGACCCGCAGAGCGGCAGCGACGTCGTGCTCACCATTGACTCCGGCATCCAAAAGGCCGCCGAGGATTCTCTCGAGAAGGTACTGACGGAGCTCAGGCAGAAGGGCAAGAACCCCGCAGGCGGCAGCGTCGTCTGCCTCGACTGCACGAACGGCGAGGTCCTCGCGATGGCGAGCGCCCCTACCTTCTCGCCCTCGATCTTCGTAGGCGGCATCGCGAACTCGGACTGGGAGGGGCTCACCAACGAGGCCTCCAACTATCCGCTGCTCAACCGTGCCATCTCGGGCCAGTACCCCTCGGGGTCCACCATCAAGCCCTTCACATCCTTCGCCGCGCTCGACAATGGCATCGCGACGCCTCAGTCTGGCTATGTCTGCAACGGCTGGTGGACGGGTCTCGGCGAGGCCTACGGCATGTGGTGCTACAACCACGACGGCCATGGAGGGCTGAACCTGCAGCAGGGCATCACATTCTCGTGCGACGTCGTTTTCTACGATATTGGCAAGGGCTTCTCGAACTCCAGCAACAAGGACGGCATGCAACAGAAGTTCCGCCAGTACGGCTTCGGCTCCGCCACGGGGATCGACCTGCCGAGCGAGGCCGTGGGCCGCGTTCCCGACGCCGCCTGGAAGTGGGACTATTTCTCGAGCCTGCCCGACGCGGACCGCGAGTGGCACCCCGGCGACTACTGCAACATCGCCATCGGCCAGGGCGACATCCTCGTCACTTGCTTGCAGATTGCGCACGCGTACTCCAGCATCGCCAACCGAGGGCCCGTCTTCAAGCCGCACGTGCTCAAGTGCGTCAAGAGCAACATCGGTAACGGCTCGGTGATCGACTACAAGGTCTCGCAGACCGACGATATCAGCGAGGAAGATGATTACCGCGACCTCGTTGAGCGGGGCCTCGAGGGCGTGATCTATGAGGAGAGCGAGAGCCAGGCGGCCCACTGGACGAACCTCAACGTGAAGGTCGCGGGAAAGACGGGCACCGGCGAGCAGACCTCCGTCGGCAGGAATATCTGCTGGATGGTCGCCTACGCACCCGCTGACGACCCCAAGTACGTCGTCGCGGCGAACGTCGACGGCGGCGACTGGGGCTCGACCACGGCCATGCTCGTCGCCCGCGACGTTCTCGGGCAGATCTATGGCCAGCCCGACACCGCGACGACCGTTTCCGACACCACCGATTAGCCTGGGAGGACCCTTCCATGCCATCCAAATCAATGACGGGGCTGGGCACGGCCACCGGCGGCATCCTCGGCAGGGCCGCCGACAAGATGCTCGGCAACGATGAGCGCGGGGCCAGGATCTCGGGCGGCCGCGGGCCATTGGGCGACCTCTATCTCTCGCAGCTCATCCCCGCGGCGCTCCTTGTCATCGTCGGCGTCGTCACCATATGGTCCGCGTCGCTCACCATTGCCGAGGCGCGCTTCTCGAGCCATCTGGTCGGCATCGCCATGGGAGCCTTCCTCGCCTTCCTCGTGTGGCGCTACGACACGCGCGCGCTTTCCGGTATGGTCACGACGCTGCTCGTCATCGACTGCGTGCTCATGGTCTTGCCGCATTTCCCGGGCCTCGGCTTCGAGGCGAAGGGCATGACAGGCTGGGTTCAGCTGCCGCTCATCCACTTCCGGTTCCAGCCCTCCGAGCCCGCCAAGCTCGTCACGATCCTGCTCATGGCGGCCGCGAGCGGCCAGTACAACGGGAAGATCGAGACCTTCACGGACTATGCCAAGCTCTGTGGCACGCTGCTTCTGCCCCTCGGCCTGCTCGTCGTGACCGACCTCGGCACGGGCCTCGTGATCCTCTTTGCTGGTGCGGCCATCATCATCTGCTCGGGCGCGCCCTCCAAGTGGGTCGTGCCCACGATCGCGCTCATCGTCGGCGCCGTCGCGCTCGTCGTGTGGTCGTCCATGACGCCGGGTCTCCCTCACGTCCTCAAGGATTACCAGATCAAGCGCCTGATCGTCTTTGTCGATGAGGCGGCCGACCCGAAGGGCTACGGCTATAACCTGCGCCAGGCGAAGATTGCGGTCGGCTCCGGCGGGTTTTTGGGCAAGGGCATCGGCAACGCCTCGCAGGCCGGCTCCGGGTTTCTTCCCGAGGCCCACACGGACTTCGTGTTCGCGCTGTTCGCGGAGCAGTTCGGCTTCGTCGGCTCGGTGCTCCTGCTCGCGCTCTTCGCTTGGATGATCCTCGCGACGCTGCTGCTCGCCATGAGGATCGACAACCTCTTCAGCAAGATGCTGCTCGTCGGCTGCTGCGGCATGTGGA
>NZ_DAWEMK010000014.1:14376-18073 GCF_052362415.1 Paratractidigestivibacter sp.
CCAGGACGGCATGCAACCGAAGTTCAGCCAGTACGGCCTCGGCACCGCCACGCGGATCGACAACCTCTTCAGCAAGATGCTGCTCGTCGGCTGCTGCGGCATGTGGACCTTCCAGGTGCTCGAGAACATCGGCATGTGCATCGGCATCATGCCCATCACGGGCATCCCGCTGCCCTTCATCAGCTTCGGCTCGTCGTCCATGGTCTCGCAGCTCATGGCCGTGGGCATGGTACAGTCTGTCTGGCGTCACCGCCAGAAGGCGGCGTAGGGACACAAAGGGGAGGGTCACATGGCGCGTCGCGCTGAACATGGCAAGAAAGGAAGCTCAGGGTTCCCGCTCTCGGGCCTCTTTGATGTGGCTTCCGCCGGGAGGGAGAGCCTCGACGCGATGGACGGCGAGGTACACGTCCGTGTCCGCGTGGGCGCCTTCTGCGACCGCTCGCTCGCCCTCGCCGCGAAGGACGCCCTCACGGCTCGGCGCGCCGGGGGCATCGTCGAGGTCATGGGCCTTGCCGGGGCCGTCGCCTCGGCGTCTAACCCCGACGCGGTCATCGTGCTCGTGGGGCCCGGCGAGCAGGGCGTCTTTGACATCGCGTCCCGCTGCGCCTCGGCGGGCGTGCCCTGCGGGATCGTCGCCGAGTCCGCGCTCGACGTCCCTTCGCTCGGCTCCTTGGGCGACGGCGCCCCCGCGCTCATCAGTGCCTCGGACCCCTCCGCGCTCGCGCCCAAGCTCGCGGGCTGGCTCGCCCGCTCGGTCCCCAGCCCGGTGACGCTCGCCGCGAACTTCCCGTTCTGCCGAGACGCCGCAGTGGGGCTGCTCACCTCGCGGTGCGCGGCGGAGAACGCCGCGGTGGGCGCCATCCCGCTCATCCCCGGGTCCGACTACCCGATCATGTGCATCAACCAGGCCAAGCTCGCCCTCGACATCGCCGCCTGCTACGGTCGGGGCGTGGAGCTCTCGCGCATGGTCGAGGTCGGCGGCGTTCTCGGCGCCGGGCTCGCCTACCGCTCCATCGCGCGCTTCTTTGCCGGGCTCGTCCCCGGGCTCGGCTGGGCGCTGAAGGCCGGCATGGGCTATGCCGGCACCGTCGCCACGGCGAAGGCGGTCCAGGCGCGCTTCGACCCTCCGGTATCCCGGCAGGGGAGAGCCGCCTCATCGCCCGAAGGCAGCGAGCCTGCGCCCGGGCCATCCCCGGAGCCCTCCCGTGCCGCCTCCGCGCTTCCCTGCGCGCCTTCTCGCCGCGCGCGGTCGCGAGCCGAGGCCGACTGCACGGGCGCCGATTCCGGCTACCTCGTGATACCCGTCGACGACCAGTCAGGAGCCTCCGAGTGAAGGCAAAGCGAGAGAACCTCTTCCACCTGCTCGAGCCGCTGCTTCCGCACGTGGAGCACCCGAGCCGCTACCTCGATCACGAGTGGGGCGCCTGCGAGGAGCAGGACGGGCCCTTCCACCTGTGCATGTGCTATGCCGACGTCTATGAGGTGGGGCAGCCCAACCTCGGCGTCTCCATCCTCTACAACACGGTGAACGCGCAGCCGGGCATGAGCTGCGAGCGCGCCTACCTCCCATGGACGGACATGAGCGCGCTCATGCGCGAGCGAAGGGTTCCCATGCTCTCGCTCGAGGGCGCCGCGCCGCTCGCGTCCTTCGACGCCGTGGGCTTCACGCTCGCCCATGAGCTCATCTGGACGAACGTGCTCGAGGCCCTTGACCTCGCGGGCATCGCCCTCACGAGCGACGGGCGCGACGAGGACGACCCCATCATCCTCGCGGGCGGGCCTTCTGCCTGGAACTGTGAGCCGATGGCGCCCGTCTTCGACGCGGTGCTGCTCGGCGACGGCGAGGAGTCGATCGTCGAGGTCTGCGCCCGCATCCGCGACTGCCGCGAGAAGGGCATGGCGCGCGCGGATCTTCTTTGTTCGCTGGCGGAGCTGCCCGGCGTCTACGTGCCCTCGCTCTACGACATCGTGGTCGACGAGACCTCGACCCGCTGGGGGTACGCCGTGCCGAGGCCCGGGACCCCTGCCCGCGAGGTCGTGCTCAAGAGCTGCATCCCCGATCTGGCCGCCACGCCCCCCGTCGCCGCGAAGATCGTTCCGTACATGGGTATCGTCCAAGACCGTCTCTCGCTCGAGATCCTGCGCGGCTGCGCCCGCGGCTGCCGCTTCTGCCAGGCGGGCATGACGTACCGCCCGGTGCGCGAGCGCCCCGCCGACCAGATCGTGCAGGCGGGGGAGGAGGGGCTCGCCGCGAGCGGCCACGACGAGATCAGCCTGACGTCGCTTTCCACCACCGACCACTCCCAGTGCGCCCAGATCCTCAACCGCATGCACGCCGACCTCTCGGGCCGCGGCATCCGCGTGTCCATCCCCTCGCAGCGCCTCGACTCCTTCGGGGTCGAGATGGCCATGGCGGTCGGCGCTGGAAAGAAGGGCGGCCTCACCTTCGCGCCCGAGGCCGGCAGCCAGCGGCTCCGCGATGTCATCAACAAGAACGTGACCGAGGACGACCTGGAGCGCGCCGCGCGCAACGCCTTCGAGAACGGCTGGCGCCGCTGCAAGCTCTACTTCATGATGGGCCTGCCGACCGAGACCGACGAGGACGTCGTAGGTATCGTCCGCGCTGCCGAGCGCGTCCTCGAGATCGGCCGCGAGGTCGTGGGCAAGGGCCCGAAGAGCGGCGTTTCGGTCACGATCTCGGTCGCCGTCTTCGTCCCTAAGTGCTACACCGCCTTCCAGTGGGCGGGCCAGCTCGCTCCCGCGGAGGTCCGCAGGCGCCAGCAGCTGCTCCTGCACTCCTGCAACGACCGCGGCGTCAGGATTAACTACCACGACTCATCGACCTCGCTCGTCGAGGGGGCTATATCAAAGATGGGCCGCGACGGGTTCAAGCTCCTTCTGGAGGCATGGCGCCGCGGGTGCCGCTTCGACGCCTGGACGAGCGAGTTCTCGTTCGACCGCTGGAGCGAGGCGGCCGTCGCCTGCGGCTACGACCTCGAGGACATCGCCTGCGAGGAGTTCCCCGTGGACGCTCGGCTTCCATGGGACCACACCTCGCCCGGCGTCTCGAAGGGGTTTCTGCAGCGCGAGTGGCGCCGCGCCGCGCAGGGCGTCACCACGCCGGACTGCACGCGCGAAAGCTGCGTCGGCTGCGGCGTGTGCCCGACCTTGGGAGTGGAGAACGTGATCTGTGAGGAGCGCAAATGAGCGGTGCCAGGCCCCAGCCGTGGGGAGACGCGAAGCCCCAGGACCTCTCGCTCATCAAGGAGCTCCCGCGCCTGCGCGTCGAGTACGCGAAGGGCGACCGCCTCGCCTTCCTCGGCCACCTCGAGGTGCTCGAGACGATCAACCGCTGCATCCGCCGCGCGCAGCTGCCCTTCTCCATCGGCAACGGCTTCGCCCGGCGCATGCGAATCCAGTTCTCGCAGGCGCTGCCCGTCGGCGCGTCTTCGGTGTGCGAGTACTTCGACCTGCGGCTCTCTGAGGAGGTGCCCGTGGACGAGGTGCTCGTGAGCCTGCGGGCCGCGACCCCGCTGGCGCTCGCGCCCTCGCGCGCGGCCTACGTCGACGGGCGCGCGCCCGCGCTCGAGAGCTGGCTCACCCGTTCCTGCTGGAAGGTGCTCGTGCTCGACTGCGCCGTCGGCGCGTCCGAGCTCTCCGGGCGCATCGGCGCCGTCCGCGACGCCGGCGTCATGGA
>NZ_DAWEMK010000014.1:18083-28778 GCF_052362415.1 Paratractidigestivibacter sp.
GCGGGGACAAAAAGAAGTCCATCGACGTTTCGGGCGCGCTCGTCTCGTGGGAGTGCGCAGACGTCAAGGGCGGCGTCGCGCTCGCGCTCGACACGCGCTCGAGCAACGCCGGCGCGCTGCGCCCGCAGCTCCTCATCGACCACGCGCTCGCGGGCGCGGCGGGCGAGGCGCGCGGCTACGACTGCCTCAAGGTCTGCCGCACCTCCCAGGCACACGAGGACGCCAATAGTGGCCTTCTTGTGAATCCGCTCTAGATGTTGCGCCTTTTGGGCCGATTACCTCTATATTCATACAAGTTGCCTGACTGCCGACGACCAGTTGGTACCGCTACCGTTTCCCCGGTGGGACCCAGCTGGTCAACAACATGCTCCGTTGACTGGTCAGAGCGGCTTGAGTAATATGAGTGACTGTTGCACTAACGCCAGCAATGAAGGGTTCAAGAATGTACGCAATCATCGCAACTGGTGGCAAGCAGTATAAGGTTGCCGAGGGCGACGTCCTCGCCGTCGAGAAGCTCGATGTGCAGCCTGGCGACAAGGTGGAGCTCCCCGTCCTGCTTCTGAGCGACGGCAAGTCCACGGTCGTTGGCTCTGCCCCCCTCCAGGACAAGACCGTCACCGCCGAGGTCCTCGAGCAGTTCAAGGGCGAGAAGGTCCGTGTCTTCAAGTTCAAGAAGCGCAAGCGCTATCAGCGTGACAAGGGTCACCGTCAGCAGCTGACGAAGATCAAGATCGCTTCCATCAACGCTTAGTCAGTTTTCCCGGTTACCGAAAGCAGGTAATTTCTATGGCACACAAGAAGGGCCAGGGCACTTCTAAGAACGGTCGCGACTCGCAGGCGCAGCGCCTCGGCACCAAGCGCTTCGGCGGCCAGAACGTCAAGGCCGGCGAGATTCTCGTCCGTCAGCGCGGCACCCACATCCACCCCGGCGAGAACGTCGGCATCGGTAAGGACGACACCCTGTTCGCCCTCAAGGCCGGCAAGGTGGAGTTCACCAAGGGCGTCAAGCACATGGTCCACGTCCGCGAGGCGTAGATTCTCTTTTTGATTGTTCTTATTTGGGGCCCTGCATACGCGGGGTCCCTCTTTTTATCTGGCTATACTCTTTTGCAGTAACAAGAGACGCACGACTTTGGAGCCGCACGTGGACAACACCTTCACCGATCTTTCCCACATCAACGTCAAGGGCGGCGACGGCGGCGCCGGCTGCATGTCGTTCCGCCGCGAGGCGTTCGTGCCCAAGGGCGGCCCCGACGGCGGCGACGGCGGGCACGGCGGCGACGTCGTGGTCGTGGCCGACGCGCAGCTCTCGTCGCTGATCGACTACCGCTACAAGCACCACTTCCGCGCCGAGCGCGGCACGCACGGCAAGGGCGCCAAGCGCCACGGCTCCGACGGCGCCGACCTCATCCTCAAGGTCCCCCTGGGCACGGTCGTGCGCGAGCTCGACGCCCAGACGCAGAAGCCCGTCTGCGAGCTCGCCGACCTCACGCAGCCGGGGGAGCGCGTCATCGTCGCCCCCGGCGGCCGCGGTGGCCTCGGCAACACGCACTTCGTCACCTCCGTGCGCCGCGCCCCCGCCTTCGCAGAGAAGGGCGAGCCCGCCATCGAGCACTGGATCGAGCTCGAGATGAAGCTCATGGCCGACGCCGCCCTGGTGGGCATGCCCTCGGTGGGCAAGAGCTCCATCATCGCGCGCATCTCGGCCGCGCGCCCCAAGGTCGCCGACTACCCCTTCACGACGCTCATCCCCAACCTCGGCGTCGCCCGCGCGGCCAACGGCCAGTCGTTCGTCGCGGCGGACGTCCCCGGCCTCATCGAGGGCGCGAGCGAGGGCAAGGGCCTCGGCCATCAGTTCCTGCGCCACATCGAGCGCACCGCCCTTATCCTGCACGTCGTCGACGTCACGGGCGGCTACGAGGGCCGCGACGTCGTGGAGGACTATCGCACCATCAACGCCGAGCTCGCGGCCTACGCCTCCGAGCTCTCCGAGCGCCCGCAGATGGTGATCGCGAACAAATGCGACCTCCCCGGCTACGAGGACCAGATCGAGCGCCTACGCGCCGCCGCGGAGGCGGACGGCCACGAGTTCTTCGCGGTCTCGGCCGCGACGGGCCTCGGCCTCGACGAGCTCGTGACCAAAGTGGCCGCCCAGGTGGCGGTGCTGCGCGAGGAGCTCAAGGCCGCCGAGCCCGAGCGAGACCTCTCCGAGCAGTGGGAGCGCAACCGCCAGCGCAGGGACAACGCCCTTCGCATCACCCGCGAGGACGGCTGCGCCTGGCGCGTCTCCGGCGGGTCCATCGAGCGCATGGTCGTTCAGACCGACTGGGACAACGAGGACGCCGTCGCCTACCTGCAGCACCGCTTCTCGCGCTGCGGCCTCGACGAGAAGCTCCGCCGCGCGGGCGCCGTCACCGGCGACGAGGTGCGCGTCCTCGGCTTCGCCTTCAACTACGAGGGCGACGACGAGCCCGACGAGTTCGCCGAGCTCCGCGAAGACGAGGCCGTCTTTGTCGACGGGGAGGCTGAGGAGTAGTGCCCGGCCGCCTCATCGTCTTCAAGATCGGCTCGTCCACGCTGGTCGACGAGAAGGGCGCGCTCGACCGTCCCTTCATTCGCAGCCTCTGCGACCAGGTCGTGGCGCTGCGCGAGGCGGGGGAGCGCGTCGTCGTGGTCTCCTCGGGCGCCGCAGCTGCCGGTCGCGACGCGCTCGGCATGGCGGAACGCCCCTCCGACATCGCAACGCTGCAGGCTTGCGCCGCCGTGGGCCAGACGGCCCTCACCGAGGCCTACGCCGAGGTGCTCCGCGAGCGCGGCGTCGCCTGCGGTCAGGTCCTCCTTACCCGTCGCGACGTCGTCGACCGCGAGGGGTACCTGAACGCCCGCAACACCATCGAGCGACTGCTCGACCTCGGGTGCGTGCCCGTGGTCAACGAGAACGACACCGTGAGCGTCGCCGAGTTCACCTTCGGCGACAACGACATGCTCGGAGCCATCGTGAGCGGCCTTGTGGGCGCCGACCTCTATGTGATCATGTCCGACGTCGACGGGCTCTACACCGCGAACCCCTCCGAGGACCCCGCGGCTGAGCTCATCCCCCTCGTGACCGAGGTGGACCACAGCATCTCCGCCATGGCCGGCGGCTCCTCGAGCTCGTTCGGCACGGGCGGCATGTCCTCCAAGGTGCGGGCCGCCCGCGCCATGATGGCGGCGGGCATTCCTACCGTGATCTGCGAGGGCAGGAGGCCGAACGTGCTTTGCGAGGTCGCCTCGGGGGCCTCGGTGGGCACGAGGTTCCAGCCGCCCGCCGACGGCGCCCATGAGCACGGCCGCAAGCTCTGGATCGGCCTCGCCGAGGTGGTCCGGGGCACGCTCAGGCTCGACGAGGGCGCGACGTGCGCCGTCGTGGAGCGCGGGGCCTCGATCCTTCCCGTGGGTGTCACGCACGTCGACGGCGCCTTCGCTTCCGGCGAGGTCGTGAACGTTACGAATCCGGAAGGGGAGCTCATCGGCCGCGGAGTCGTGAGGTACTCTTCGGATGACATGCAGCGCGTGCGCGGCCTCAAGCTCGACGTCATAGCCCGTTTCCTCGGCGACGAGGCTGCCGTGCCCGCGGTCCACCGCGACGAGCTCCTCGTCTTTTAGCTCAGGGGGTTCCCATGGGACTTGCGCTTGAACTGGCCCGGGCGGCCCACGACGCCGCCCCCGACATCGCCGCCGCCTCCGCGGAGGCGCGCTCGACTGCCATCCGCGCTGCCGCCGGGCTGCTGCGCGACCGCTCGGGCGACGTCGTCGTCGCCAACGCCCGCGATATGGCGCGGGCCCGCGAGGCGGGCATGAGCGATGGGCTCCTCGATAGGCTCATGCTCGACGAGGGGCGCGTTCGCTCGATCGCCTCCGCCATGGATGAGGTCGCGGCGCAGCCTGACCCGCTTGGGCGCGTCGTCGGCGGCCACGTGAACGCGGACGGCCTGCGCATCCAGAAGGTGACGGTACCCCTCGGCGTCGTCGCCATGATCTACGAGGCGCGCCCTAACGTGACCGCCGACGCCTTCGCGCTGTGCCTTCGCGCGGGCAATGCGTGCCTGCTCAAGGGCGGCAGCGCGGCCAACGACTCCTGCCTCGCCATAGCCTCGCTGTGCCGCGATGCCTGCGTCGGCGCGGGCCTTCCCGCCGCGACGGTTGCGTATGTGGCCGACGACGCCGGGCACGCGCGCACCTCCGAGCTCCTCGGGGCCGTCGGCCTCGTCGACGTCCTCATCCCGCGCGGCGGCGCCGGGCTCATCCGCGCCTGCGTGGAGAACGCGAAGGTCCCCACCATCGAGACCGGCACCGGCAACTGCCACATCTACGTGCATGAGTCCGCCGACCTCGACCGCGCCCGCTCCATCGTCATGAACGCGAAGACCCAGCGCGTCGGCGTCTGCAACGCGGCGGAGTCGTTGCTCGTGGACCGCTCGGTCGCGCCGTCCTTCTTGCCGGCCATGCTCGGCGAGCTCGCGGACGCGGGCGTCATGATCCACGGCGACGCGGAGTCTCGCGCCCTCGCGCCCGCCTGCGCGCTCGCGAGCTTCGTGGACGCGACCGATGAGGACTGGGGCCGCGAGTACCTCGCGCTCGAGATCAGCGTGCGTGTGGTCGACGGCCTCGACGAGGCGATCGACCACATCAACCGCTACGGCACGCGCCACTCCGAGGCAATCGTCACCGAGTCCTACGCGGCTTCCGAGCGCTTCCTCGCGCGCGTCGACGCTGCGTGCGTCTACGTCAACGCCTCGACGCGCTTCACTGACGGCGGGGTCTTCGGGCTCGGTGGAGAGATCGGCATCAGCACCCAGAAGCTCCACGCCCGCGGCCCCATGGGCGCGGAAGCCCTCACAACCACGAAGTTCCAGATCAGAGGGGACGGGCAGGTGCGATGAGCATGCCGCCCGACTGGAAAGAGAGGCTCGAGGCCTCCGGCCTGCCCATCCTCGGCGCCACGGAGTCCAAGCGCTACCGCCTGGGCATCATGGGCGGCACGTTCGACCCGATCCACTACGGCCACCTCGTCGCGGCCGAGCAGGCCTACTCCGACCTCGACCTCAACGTCGTTGTCTTCATGCCCGCCGGGCGCCCCGCCTTCAAGCTCGACAAGAAGGTCACCTCCGGCGAGGACCGCTTCGCGATGACGCTGCTCGCGACCGCCGACAACCCCCACTTCCTCGCCTCCCGCTTCGAGATCGACCGCGAGGGCGTGACCTATACGGCCGACACCCTCGTGCGCCTGCGCGAGCTCTACCCCGAAAACGTCGAGTTCTACTTCATCACGGGCGCCGACGCCATCGCCGAGATCGTCACCTGGCATGACGCGGCGCGCATTGCCGGCGTGGCACATCTCGTTGCCGCCACGCGCCCCGGCTACAACCTCGATCGCGCCGTTGACGCCATCGAGGAGTCCGGCATCGAGTTCGACGTCACCTACCTCGAGGTCCCCGCGCTCGCCATCTCGTCCTCCTACCTGCGCGAGCGCGTCGCCGCGGGGGAGAGCCTGCGCTACCTCACGCCCGACCCGGTCACGGGCTACCTCCACAAGCACCGGCTCTACGGTGCCTCTTCACGTCATTACGGACAGACAGGGGATGTGTTCGCCTAGCATGTGCGCAAAGAAGAAAGGCGCCGAGAAGCCCTCGGGCGCCTGCTACACTCCGGCCCAGCTCGCCTACATCGCGAAGGTCGAGTCCGACGTCGCCGTCCAGCTCGCCGCCAAGCCCAAGCGCCTCGCGCACTCGATCTCGGTCGCCTCGACGGCCGAGTCTATGGCGCTCATGTACGGTGCCGACCCCTTCCTGGCGAGGGTTTCCGGGCTTCTCCACGACTGGGACAAGGTCGTGCCCGACGACGAGCTCATCGAGCGGGCGCGCGCCCTCGAGCTCGACTTCGAGGGCGCCGACTATGCCGACGTGAAGCCGCTGCTCCACGGCTGCGTCGCCGCCCGCGAGCTGCCCGAGCGCTACCCCGAGCTCCCCGACGAGGTCTGGCACGCGATCAGCGTCCACACGACCGCGGGCTATAAGATGAGCCCCCTCGACAAGATCCTCTTCGTCGCCGACGGCATCGAGCCCCTGCGCCCCTCGAGCGAGGGCATCGAGGCCACCCGCGCGCTCGTCGGGCGCGCCCCGCTCGACGATGTCTTCTGGAATTCCTTTGTCGGCGGCATCGTCTACGTGCTCGAGGGCTCGCGCCATCTCTACGAGGGAACAATAAGGATTTATAATGCATTGGCCGCGGAGCGCGCAGGTCGCGACCGCTAGAAGCACCCGTTCACGGTTAGGAGAACCCTACACATGGCAATAACCTCCCTCGACATCGCCCGCGCCGCCGCCGTCGCCGCCGACGCGAAGAAGGCCACCGACATCGTCGTCATCGACCTCATCGGCACGACCGATGTCTGCGACTACTTCGTGATCTGCACCGGCGCCAACAACCGCCAGGTCGACGCCATCGTCGACGAGGTGCGCGAGAAGGTCTTCCAGAACTGCGAGGTGCGCCCCGTCTCGTGCGAAGGCCGCGAGGGCCTGAACTGGGTGCTGGTCGACTACGGCTCGGTCTGCGTCCACGTCTTCAACCCCGAGACCCGCGACTTCTACCGCCTCGAGCGCCTCTGGGGAGACGCCCCCCGCGTGAAGCTCGACCTCGAGGGCGCCGCCCCCGTGGAGTAGCCTTCTCGAACCCATCGCGGCCCCTTTGATTCTTCCCACGCTGCTCGGCGCTCGCCGCTTCGCGGCTCGCTCGCTGCGCGACTCGCGCGTGGGAAGAATCAAAGGGGCCGCTTCGTTGCTGCGAAGCTCCTTGACTTCCGACCGGGGCGCGCCGGAGGCGACGACTCTCTACTTCCCCTGGGGCTGCGTGTCCGAGACGCGGCCGTCGAAGCGGAGGTCACGGCCGTAGCGGACGGCGGAGTCGCCGAAGCGCGCCTTCAGCTCGTCGCATGCTCGGGAGAGCGCGCTCGCCTCCTCGGAGCGGGCTTCCTGCTGGGACGAGAAGAGCCCCATCTGCACGGGCGCCGTCTCCTCGAAGCCGGAGACGCCCACACCGAGCAGCCTCACGTGCATGCCCGGGCTCCATAGCTGGGGAAGGAGAGCCTGCGCCTCCCGGCCGAAGACCTCCTCCTCGTCGGTGCGCGCGCCGAGCCGCGCCTGGGCCGTGCGGCCCGTGAGCGCGTCGTACTTGACCTTGAGGGTTACGGTCGATCCGCGAAGACCTTTCGCTCGGAGCCTGCGGCCCACGATGCCGGCGATGTGCATGATCGCGGCGCGTATCTCCTTCTCGTCGGTGAGGTCCTCGCCGAAGGTGCGCTCGTTCGAGACGCTCTTGGGCGCCTCTGGGTCAGCGGCGCGGGCGACGGAGCTGCGCTCGAGCCCAGCGGCGCGCAGCACCATCCTCGGGCCCGAGACGCCGAAGCTGCGAGCCGCCTCGCCCTCGGGCAGCCGCGAGAGCTGGCCGAGCGTCTTTATGCCCATCGAGGCGAGCTTTTTTCTGGTGGCCTCGCCGATCCCGCTCATGGCGCCGACGGGCAGCGGCGCGAGGAAGGTCCGCTCGGTCCCGGGGAAGACGACCGTGAGGCCCCGGGGCTTCTCGCGCTCCGAGGCGATCTTTGCAACGGTCTTGTTCACGCCGATGCCGATCGAGCAGGTGATCCCCAGGGCAGACACGCGCGACTGCACGCGGCGGCAGATGTCGACGGGGCTCTCGCGCGACCAGCGCCCTGGCGTCACGTCGAAGAACGCCTCGTCGATTGACACCTGCTCGACGAGCGGCGTCTCGTCGAGCAGGAGCGCCATGACCTTTTGGCTCATCTCGCGGTACCGGGCGAAGTTGCCCTGGACCCAGATCGCCTGGGGGCACAGCCGCTCCGCCTGGTAGGCGGGCATGGCGGAATGGACCCCGTAGCGCCTCGCCTCGTAGGAGGCGGTCGAGACGACGCCGCGCTTCTTCGAGGAGCCGCCGACGATCACGGGCTTGCCGCGCCACTCGGGATGGTCCATCTGCTCGACCGACGCGAAGAAGGCGTCGAGGTCCAAAAGCCCGATCGCGGGCCCCGACCAGCCGTCCAGCCCGGGTATGTCGCTTCTTGCTCCCATGCCGCGATTATACGGCACGAGCGGGCCGGGCCGGGGCCGCTCGTGCCGTATCGCTTGCGCTATATAACGACGTGGAAGGTCGTGCCGTCGGCGTCTGTGCTCTCGGCCCAGATCTTTCCGCCGTGGGCCTCGACGATGCTCTTCGCGATGGCGAGGCCGAGCCCGAAACCGCCCGTCTCTTCGCGGCTGCGCGCCTTGTCGGTGCGGTAGAAGCGGTCGAAGAGGTGCTTCACGTCCTCGGCTTCGATGGCGGGGCCGCCGTTGTTCACCGTGAGGTGCGCGTGTTTGCCCTCGCGCGCGAGCTTGACGCCGACCGTCGTTCCCTTGGGCGCGTACTTGGTCGCGTTGTCCAGCAGCGTGCTCGCCACGCGGGCGAGTTGGGCCCGGTCGCCCCGGACACAGACGCCTTGAACGGCGTCGCACTCGATCTCGCACCCGCGCTCAAAGGCGACCGGGTCGAACTCGAGCGCCGCCTCCTCGACGATGCCGGTGAGGTCGACGTCCACGAGCGGGGCCGCGGCGCCGACGGAGCCCGCCTTGGCCTCATCGGCGCGCGCGAGCGTCAGGAGGTCCTCGACGAGCCCCTTCATGTGCCCCGCCTCGTCGGCCGTGCTCGTCACCCAGCGGCGGTCCTCCTCGCTGACGGAGGTCGACTTCTGGAGTATCTGCGTGTTGGCGAGGATCACCGCGAGCGGGGTCTTGAGCTCATGGGACGCGTCGGATATGAAGCGCCGCTGCGCGTCCCAGGCCTCTGCCACCGGCCGGATGGCCCATCCCGCGAACTTCCGCGAGACCCCGTAGAGGACCACGAGCGAGACGATGAGGATGCTCGCGCTCGAGAGCGCCTGCTTGCTCATCGCCTTGTCGCGCGAGAAGGTGTCGCACAGCGCGATCCTCATGCCGTAGGCGGTCTTCTTTGTGGCCCAGGCGATGTGCCTGCCGAAGTCGAAGCCCTGCTCGTCGGGGGAGGCGACCGCCTGCTGGACGACCTCCCTGAGGTCGTCCTCGTCGATGGCGGCGGGGGAGTCCGAGCGGCTCAGCATGACGCCGCCGCTCGAGACGTCCACCGTGATGGTGAGCATGCTGTCCGCACCGACGCTGCCCTCGCGGTCCTTCGAGCCCATCTTTGGGCTGACGGCGACGCCGTCCTGCAGGCTCTGCCGCAGGAGCGACTGCGTGATCGAGGTCTGCGTCGACCAGTTGGTCACGAGCGAGAGCAGCAGCGCGAGCAGCAGCACCCCGCCCGAGAGGCCGAGCGCGATCAGGGCGAACTCCCGCTTGAGCTTCTCGAGCATGGGCATTCCCTCCTGCCTCGGCTAGAGCACCTCGAGGCGGTAGCCGAGCATGCGCAGCGTCGTGATCTGGACCTTGGAGCCGATGTGCGCGAGCTTCTTGCGCAAGAACGAGACGTACGCCTCGACGGAGTTCTCCGAAGCCTCGCCGTCGACGCCCCACACGCGGGTCAGGAGGTCCTGCTTCGAGACGACGCGCGAGTTAGATCCCATGAGGATGCTCATGACCTCGAACTCCTTGCCGGAGAGGTGCACCGATTTCTCGTCGCAGGCGAGGTCGTGGGTGTTGAGGTCGAGACTGACGTCGGCGAACTTGATCTCGTCGATGAGGACGTCGCCGCGGCGGCGCGTGAGCGCGCGCAGGCGGGCCAGCAGCTCGGGCGCCTCGAAGGGCTTCGTCATATAGTCGTCGGCGCCGGAGTCGAGGCCGCGGACCTTGTCCTCGGTCGAGGTCCTTGCGGTGAGCATGAGCACGGGCGTCGACACCCCGGCGTGCCTCATCTGGTTGACCACGTCGTAGCCGCTCATCGCCGGGAGCATGACGTCGAGGACGATGGCGTCGTACAGCCCGCTCTTCGCGCAGGTGAGGCCAGCCTTGCCGTCGTAGGTGGCCTCGGCGTTGTAACCCTCGTCCTCAAGGATCTTCACGATCGCGTCGGCGAGGTTCCTCTCGTCCTCAATGACCAGAACATTCATGTGGGCCTCCTTGATTTCAGGCACCTTAGGGCTTTTGTCGCGGTTTATCCTACCCAGATGCCCTTAAAAACCGCTGAAGCGCGCTGAACAGCGGGCCGCGCGAGCCGTTGTTCACAAAAACTGCACCTTGCGCGCCAAAACAGTTGTCGTAAGATGAATAACTGTTTGTGGGCCTGCGGCGCGGCCCGACCTTATCTACTTCGCGCGCCGCTCGTTTGAAGGAGTTTTACCTTGGCAGTCAAGATTCGCCTGGCCCGTCACGGTGCCAAGAAGCGCCCGTACTACCGCGTCGTCGTCGCCGACAGCCGCATGCCCCGCGACGGTCGCTACATCGAGCAGGTCGGCCGCTACAACCCGCTGACCAACCCGAAGACCATCGAGATCAACCTCGAGAAGGTCGACGAGTGGACCGCCAAGGGCGCCCAGCTCTCCAACGCCGTCGAGCACCTCGTCGCCATCCTGCGCGAGGGCGAGCCCGTCAAGCAGGAGAGGAACAAGATCTCCAAGAAGGCCGCTGCCAAGGCCGCCGCTGCCGCTGAGGCCGCTGCCGAGGCCGCCGCTGAGGCCGCTGCCGACGCCGAGTA
>NZ_DAWEMK010000014.1:28788-32958 GCF_052362415.1 Paratractidigestivibacter sp.
AGACCACCGAAAGCGTCGAGCTCTCGGGCACGGACTCCGAGGAGATGCCCTCCGATAAGGTCGCTGACCTTGTGGAGTACATCGTCTGCGGCCTGGTGGACGACGAGGACTCCGTTTCCCTCGACGTCACCGACTCCGAGAACGGCTCCCTCATCGAGGTCAGCTGCTCCGAGGAGGACGCCGGTCGCGTGATCGGCCGCAAAGGCCGCACCATCAAGGCTATCCGCACCCTCGCGCGCGCCCTTGGGCAGCGCGTGGGCACCGAGGTCGAGGTCGAGGTCCTGGGTTAGGTTCATGCGAGAGCGTTATAGATGCATAGCCCGTGTGGTCAAGCCGCACGGTAAGCGTGGGGAGGTCGTGACGGTTCCCGTTCACGGCCTTCCCGCCGTATTGAGCGAGGGCCTGCGCGTCTGTGTCGTGCCGCCCCTGCTCAAGGGCGAGCGTTGGCACACGGTCGAGTCCTGCTCCTCGGACGACCGCGAGGGACAGCTCGTCTCGTTATCCGGGGTGTCGTCGCTCGACGCCGCCTCCAAGATCCGCGGCAGGTACCTGCTCGCGGCCGAGGCTGACCTGCCCGAGGGGCTCGATCTGCTGGACGCCGAGGGCCTTTGCGGCCGCGAGGTGGCCGACGCCCAGGCGGGGCCTTTGGGCACCATCGCCGAGGTCATGCGCGGCCCCGCCAACGACGTCTGGGTCGTCCGCGACGGCGGGCGCGAGCTTCTGCTCCCCGTCATCGACTCCGTGGTCAGCGAGGTGCCCGAGGCGGGTCCCATCACGGTGGACGCGACCGGTTTTCTGGGGGAATGGGGGAGCGGCGCATGATCTTCGAGACCATCTCGGTCTTCCCCGGGGTCTTCGACGCGTACCTCTCGGCCTCCATCATGGGCCGTGCCGAGCGTGCCGGCATAGCGGAGTTCGCCCACCACGACCTGCGCGACTGGACCCATGACCGTCACCGCACCGTGGACGACGCGCCCTTCGGGGGCGGCCAGGGCATGCTCATGAAGCCAGCGCCCATCTACGAGGCCGTCCGCGCCGTCAAGGCCGCGAGGCCGGAGCGCGCCCACGTCGTGTTCTTCTCGCCGGTGGGGGAGCCCTACACGCAGCGGTGCGCAGAGAGGCTCGCCGACGAGGAGCGGCTCGTCTTCGTCTGCGGCCGCTACGAGGGCATGGACGAGCGCTGTTACGAGCTCGCCGACGACGTGTTCTCGCTGGGCGACTACGTCCTCACCGGCGGTGAGCTCCCCGCCATGGTCGTCATCGACTCCGTCGTGAGGCTCCTGCCCGGCGCCCTCGGCGACCAGATGAGCGCCGTCGACGAGTCCTTCTCGGCCTCCGGGCTGCTCGAGTACGCGCAGTACACCCGCCCCGCGAGCTTCGAGGGGATGGACGTGCCGGAGGTGCTGCTGTCGGGCGACCACGCGAAGGTCGACGCCTGGCGGCGAAAAAACGCCGTGGAGCGCACCGCGCGCCGGCGCCCCGACCTGCTCGCGACCGCGGACCTGACCGATGAGGAGCGCGGGCTCGCCCGCGAGGCCGCGCGCGAAGGGGGTAGCCCGAATGAGCAATGAGGAGCCGGAGAAGGGCGCGCTGAGATCTATCCTCGACGTCGTCGCCACCATCGCCGTGGCCATCGTCGCGGCGCTGCTTCTGCGCACCTTCGTCATCGGCGTCTACGTCGTCCCCACGGGCTCGATGCTCGACACCATCCAGGAAGGCGACATGCTCGTCGGTGAGAAGGTCACCCTCCATTGGGACGCGCCGCACGTGGGCGACGTCGTCACCTTCGACAGCCCCCTCGAGCCTGGCACCGTCCTCATCAAGCGCGTCGTCGCCACCGCCGGCCAGACGATCGACCTTCGCGACGGCGTCCTCTACGTCGACGGGCAGGCGCGCGCTGAGGCCTACACCGAGGGCAAGCCGACCGAGTCGCTCTCCGGCCTGCAGGGGTCCGCGGGCATCCAGTACCCGTACACGGTCCCCGCGGGCTGCGTGTTCTGCATGGGCGACAACCGCACCAACTCCCTCGACTCACGTTACTTCGGCCCTGTATCGGTGGATGCCGTATCATCGAAGGGTCTGTTCATCTACTGGCCGCTCACCGACGCGCGCACGCTCTAGGCGCCGGCGGGCGAGGCAAGAAGAAGGAAGCACGAATATGAACAAGTCCGCGCTTACGTTCCAGGACATGATCCTCGAGCTCGAGCGGTATTGGGCCGACAAGGGCTGCACCGTCATGCAGCCCTACGACTCCGAGGTCGGCGCCGGCACGTTCCACACGGCCACGACCCTGCGCAGCCTCGGCCCCAACGCCTGGCGCACCTGCTACCCGCAGCCCTGCCGCCGCCCCGCCGACGGCCGCTACGGCGAGAACCCCAACCGCATGCAGCACTACTACCAGTTCCAGGTCATCCTGAAGCCCTGCCCGACCGACTCGCAGGACCTCTACCTCGGCTCGCTCAAGGCGATCGGCCTCGACCCCGCCGAGCACGACGTCCGCTTCGTCGAGGACGACTGGGAGAGCCCGACCCTGGGCGCCTGGGGCCTCGGCTGGGAGGTCTGGATGGATGGCATGGAGGTCACGCAGTACACGTACTTCCAGCAGGTCGGCGGCATCGAGGTCGACCCCGTCCCCGTCGAGATCACCTACGGCCTCGAGCGCATCGCCATGTACGCGCAGGGCGTCGACTCCGTCTATGATCTCATCTGGTCCTACCTGCCCGACGGAACGCCGATGACCTACGGCGACGTCTTCCACGAGAACGAGGTCGAGTTCTCGACCTACAACTTCGAGGTCGCGAACGTCGACATGATGCGCCGCAAGTTCGACGAGTACGAGGCCGAGTGCCACTCCTGCCTCGACCGCAAGCTCCCGCTGCCCGCCTACGACTGCGTCATGAAGTGCAGCCACGCGTTCAACATCCTCGACGCCCGCGGCGCCATCTCGGCGACTGAGCGCGCCAACTACATCCTGCGCGTCCGCGCCGTCGCTAAGGCCTGCTGCGAGAGCTACCTCGCCGAGGTCGCCGGCAAGAAAGACACGTACTCCACGAAGGGCGAGGTGGCCTAAATGGCAGACACCAAGGATTTCCTGCTCGAGATAGGCACCGAGGAGATGCCCTCGGCTCCTCTCATCAATGCATCCAAGCAGCTCCCCAAGCTCGTCGTGAAGATGCTCGACGAGGCCGGGCTCTCTCACGGCGCCGTCCGCGTCGTCTCTTCCCCGCGCCGCCTCGCGGCCATCGTCGAGGGCGTCGCCTGCGCCACCGAGGCCGTCAATGAGGTCAAGCGCGGCCCCAAGGCTCAGATCGCCTTTGACGCCGACGGCAACCCCACCAAGGCCGCCTCGGGCTTCGCCCGCAAGTGCGGCATCGACGCCTCCGAGCTCACGCGCAAGGTCGCCGAGGACGGCAACGAGTACGTCTTCGCCGAGAAGAACGTCCCCTCGGCCCCCGCGATGCCGATCCTTTCCGCCCTCGGGCACGACGTCATCGCCGCCATCGAGTGGCCGAACTACCGCTCCCAGCGCTGGGGCTCCGAGCACGAGACCTTCGTGCGCCCGATCCGCTGGATCTGCGCTCTGCTCGGAACCGAGGTCGTCCCCGTGTCCTACGCCGACGTGACGAGCGGCAACACCACTCGCGGCCACCGCGTCCTCGCCCCCGGCGAGCACGTCGTCTCCGAGCCCGCCGCCTACGAGCAGGTGCTCAAGGACGCCTTCGTCCTGGGCGCCGAGGCCCGCGAGGCCGCTATCCGCGAGGGCATCGCCGCCATCGAGGCCGCGCGCCCCGGCTCCCGCGTCGACACGCCCAAGCGCATCTTCGACGAGGTCGTGAACCTCTGCGAGTGGCCGACCGTGCTCGTCGGCACCTTCGACGAGGAGTTCCTCCGCGTGCCGCAGGAGATCATCTGCGAGTCCATGCTCTCCAACCAGCGCTACTTCCCGATCTTCGACGCCGAGGGCAAGCTCACCCGCGAGTTCGTGATCGTCTCGAACGCCGACCCCAAGGTCTCCGACACGGTCGTCGCCGGCAACGAGCGCGTCGTGCGCCCGCGCCTCGATGACGCGAAATTCTTCTTCGACGAGGACCTCAAGCACCCGATGGAGGACTTCGTCCAGCGCCTGGGCATCGTCACCTTCCAGGAGAAGCTCGGCACCACTCTGCAGAA